>NZ_PYSV01000032.1 GCF_003028415.1 Deinococcus arcticus | reverse complement strand
ACAATCACCGCCGACTGCACTCCAGCCTGGGCTACGTCCCACCTGCTGAGTTCGCCGCCCGCTACACTGCCGCACAGAGGTGACTTGCCCCGCGGTCCGCTCAATTGGGTTCACTCCACGGATTGAGTGTTTGTTCCGAGCCCTCAAAAGCAAGGGGTTCAAACTGGAAAGCACTCATATGACCCTCCACGATCATATAGAGCGCCTCCTGTGTCTCCTTACGCTGACCTACGTCTGGTGCGTATTGGTCGGTATCCTCGAGATTTGCCCGAAGAAACAGCACGGTCGGCCGGCCTGGAGCACGGTCACCCTAGGTCTACGGGCCCTGGTTCGGGCCACGAGCCGGAACATTGATCGCGAGGATGCGTCTCTTCTCCTACTGATTGATGTGCTGACCCCGACCCAGACGAGCAAAATGGAAACTGTCGGGTACTGAGGTCAGCAGGTCACGTGAGGTCAGATACTTGAGCAGTTGGTCGACGGTCTCAAGAAACAGCTTCTCGCCCCCCCAGAATTTGCATTCTCCGAGAAAGGCGGTGTCATTCCCCTGGCGCAGCAGGATGTCTGTTTTCCCGCGTCGGTTGAACGTCTCGCCGCTGACCTGCCCTCGAAACAGCATGTTGAGCGCAGCAAGCAGGACGTCTCGCAGGGCTTCTTCGCCCAATTGTCCTGCCATTCTGTTGCCACGCTCGAGTTGCCGTGCAAAGTCATCAATGGCGTCGAGCACAAGGCGGTAGTCCTTCTCCGGCAGGAGCGCGGAACAGCGCCGTTGTGGCAGTGGTGAGGACAGGGAAAGCGCCAGGGTTTGGGCCGGTTGGCCTTTTAAGAGAGATCTGGCGGCCTGCTCCGGGTTGAATTCGACGGCGATGCCATAGGCTTCTGCCTGCCGGTACGTCTCGACCAGCACATGCCGCCGGGCTTCAAGGGTGCGCAGGAGATGAGCCTGCAACTGCTCATTGAAGGGCCGCACCTCAGTTTCAACCTGCTCTAACCACCACTGAAACGGCTTCGTCAACGTGGCGACCGTCGGCATAAACCGGGCCGCATCGAACTGTCCCTCAAGAAAATGGTGGACAAACACCAGCTGGCGGCGGGATAGATCAATCTCTGCAGCGGGAGGGCTCGGCATCGCGGTAGCAGTGGCGCGAAGAGTCGGGTTATGCCTGTGCCTCAGCTTTCCACCTCGTCTGGGTCGCGCAACCGCCTGAATTGATCGGCCGGCATCTGTGAGGTCAGCGAGAAGTGGTACCGGCCGCCCAGGTGAATGTGCCCAAACTTCAGAGGCGACAGCCGCTGCACATCTTCGTCCCGCACCTCCACGCCGTCCACACGCAGTTGATTTAGGATGAGGTCGAGAGAGCGGGTGTTCCAGAGAATGATCGCGTTCACCACCAGGCCCAGGGCCCCCAACTGATCTTCCATCCCAGCGACGTCATGTTGCCGCAGTTCCCCATGTCGGCCCTGGAACACTGCCCGTGCCAGCCGGTGCCGGGCCTCCTGGCGGTTGCGCTGGGTGCCGATGGTGCGGCGGTAAAGCGGATCATCGTGGTAACTGAGCAGGTGGAGCGTGCTGGCGATCCGCCCCACCTGCTCCAACGCCCGCGTGAGGGCGCTTTTGGGTCTGACGCCGATCACTTTGAGCAGATCCGAGGCCCGCACCGTCCGGGTCATCAGTGACCCCGCGAGGCGCAACAAATCGTCCCAGTGATTGGCAATCAGCGCGGTGCTCACCTGCGACGTCGCCAGCGCATTCAACTTCCCATAGTTTGCTTCTCGGGTCACGCGCGCGTACGTCCGCTCGCGCAGATCAGCCAGCTCCGGGCTGAACTGATAGCCCAACAGACGGAACAACCCGAAGACCATGTACGACGAGGCCGCTGTATCCGACACGAGTTGCTGAGGGCGCAGCACCGTGTTCTGCTCAATCATGCCGTCCAGGGCGAACAGGGAATCGCGCAGGGTCCCCGGCACCACGATGCTGTGAAAGCCGCTGTACTGATCGGAGATGAAGTTGACATAGGTCACGCCACTGCGCACCCCAAAGTACGTGGGGTTCTGACCAGCGTAAATGGTTTTCACCGGCACCCGGAAGCGCAGCCCATCCACAGAGGCCACCTGACCGTCCCCCCACGCCGTCACCGTCGGAATGGTGGCCTGAAACTCGACCAAGCGGGCATTGGCACTCGCAATGGTTTCGGCGCGCAGGTAGTGCTGATCCACCCAGGACAGGCGGCCGCGCCCAAGGGCCTCGGTCTCCGGTTGAACCACCGCATCCAGTCCGACATTGCACGCTTCAGCCAGCAGGACCGCGCACACGCTGACGTCGAGGTGTCCCACTCTTGTTCGTGCTTCACTCAACTGGGTGAAGGCGTTGGCACACCCCGTCCAGCGGTGCACTTCCAGGAGCAGATCCGGCAGATCCAGGCGGGGCATCCGCCTCGCCACCAGTTCCCGCAAGTGCCGCAGCCTGGGCGGCTCGGGCAGCGCCTCTTGCTCCTGAAGCACCAGCACGGTGCGGCCCTCTTCTTCAGCCAGAGAGACCGCGGCGTTCTGCGGGAGGCGGGCTTCCACCAGCCGGTACCGCTCGTCCAACTGGGCACTGAGCTGCGCCAGCATCACTTGCGGATCAGGGTCAAGGTCAAGACTCCGGCAGACCTCAGCCTTCAGAGCCGTCCAGGCCTGATCCGACAGCAGGCGCAGGCGAGGGTCGCTAAATTTGGGACTGGCCGACACAAAGACGTCGCGGCGCTTCAGGGCCAGATGCAGATGGTCGAGGACACAAAGGGTGTAAGCAGGCCGGTTCAATGGCCCTTTTCTGGGAATGAGCTTGCTCCAGTCACCCTTGACGAGCGTGAGTGGCACCTCGGTGGCCATGATCTGTGATCGGCGCCCCAGACGCCGCAGCGCCTGAAGCGCGGCCAGAGACGGCCCTCCAGCGGCGCTGCCCTCAAAGTTCACTGTCCTTAGCAGGGCCGGCAGAAACTGCTGCACATAGCTATAGCGACTCAGCAGCCCCTCCAGCCGGGTCTCGCTTCGCGGCCGAGTGAGTGCCTGAACCGTTTCCGCCGCGGCCTGGAGCTGTTCCTGAGACACCAAGGCCAGCACCCGTGCGGCGAACGCGGGGAAGTCCTGGGGCGGCTGCCCCAAACTCTCCAGGAAAGCCAAAGTGAGCTGATTGCTGCGCCGGGCCGCTTCTTCCAGTGACGGCAGCTGATCTTGCCGTGCACCGTCTTCTTGCCGTTCGATCCGGTTGAAGAGGTCAGTCAGCAGACTTTCGAAGAGGGTCAGCGCGTCGTCTAGGGCCTGACCTTCAAGGCGACGGACCGTCACCAGCAGGGTGGCGATGCGCCTGGCACGGGTCATGCGCCGCAGCGCCTGGGCTTTGACGCCCATCGCGATGCGCAAAAGGGTGTTCAGCCGTTGTTCAGGAAAACCGCTCAGATCCAGGGTGGTCACGCCGATCCGCCGCACTGCTTCAACCCGCTTGAGTGCACCGACGAGTCCGGGGGCGGAGACTGACAATGGCGCTTTCCGAAGCTGATCGAGTCGGGAGACCGATGAGCGAGAGGGAACGTCCAGCAGGGCTTCAAGGGCCGTCACCTGGGCTTCACTGGGCAGGGCCGCCAGGTCACGCCAGAGGCGCTCATCGGCCCGGTGCTGAATGCGGGCAATCAGCCGGGTCAGCGTGGTGACGCCGGGCAGCAGCACCCGGCGCTCGACCAGGCGGGCTGTGCTGAGATCCAGCAGGCGGCTGGGTGGCTCGGCCATCAACCGGGCGCGGGCAGATAAAAAGCGCGCCAGATCGAAAAAGGCCGGAATCTCTGAAAAATCGCGGTAGCCCCACCGGGCCTGGATGTCGTGGCGGTGATCCCAGCGGGTCTCGCGCGTGCGGTAGCGGTCAAGTTTGACGGGATTGACCGTGAGGTCAAGCTGCTGGGCGACGTACTGGATGGCCGCCTCTGGCATGTCCCGGGGATCAGTCAGGAAGGTGCCCAGAAAGCGAACGGTGGCGAGTTGGAGGGCGTAGCCCAGGCGGTTGTGTTTGCCTTTTTTCTGGGCCAAAACAGCGCGGTCGTGGTCGTCAAAGCGGAAATAGCGGTGCAGTTGCTCAGCCGTCAGCGTCGGTGGATAACGGCCATACCTTGCCAGCAGAGTCGTGCTGTCTTCGGATGCAGTTATGGCGCGGGACATCCTGCTCCATGCACTTTTGTCTCTGGGAGGACATGCTGTTGACCTGATGGGCCGCCCACAACCGGTCGGCGTAAGATCGTCTCCTCGCACCCCATCTTCCGCTACAGTATCTGAATATGGTCTCAGAAATGCAGATATCTTCTAGGAGGCGGTGGGCCTTGCCCGCTGTGGCCTGGCTGCAAGCGGTGATCGCCACCACCGGCAGCCTGTATTTCAGCGAAGTCATGCACCTGCCCCCCTGCACCCTGTGCTGGTACCAGCGCCTCATGATGTATCCGCTGGTGTTCGTGCTCTTGGTCGGTCTGTTGACGCATGACTCTCGCCTGCGCGCCTACAGCCTCCCTTTCTCCGTTACGGGCCTGCTGATCGCCGCGTACCACAACCTGCTGTACTACGGCGTCATTCCCGAAGGCCTCACGCAGTGCGCGGCCGGCGTGTCCTGCACCGCCCGGCAGATTGAGTGGCTGGGATTCATCACGATTCCCCTGCTCAGCCTGAGTGCTTTCACCGTCATCACCCTCAGCCTGCTGCTCTCCAAACCCCGAGGTACATCATGACACAGTCCTCCAAGAAAGCCCCCGTCCTTCTGCTGGCCCTCGGCGCGCTCGCTGTCCTGGCCACCATCGTGGTCCTGAGCCTGGCCAACCGGGGCACGTCACAGGCCGCCGCCCTGCTGGCCGACGCCAGTGAACGCCTCATCCGCGCCGACAGCCCTGCCCTGGGCCCCGCCGACGCCAACGTCACCATCGTGGAATTCTTTGACCCGGAATGCGAAGCCTGCCGGGCCATTGAACCGGACCTGATGAAGTTGCTGGAGAAGTACGACGGTCAGGTACGTCTGGTCGCGCGCTATTTTCCGCTGCACAGCAACTCCGTCCTCGCCGCGGGTCTGATTGAGGCAGCCGCCAAAGAAGATGAGGCCAAACGCTGGCGAGCCCGGGATTACCTGTTTACTAAGCAGTCCGAGTGGGGCGAGCAGCAGACTCCACAGACCAGCAAATTCCTGGACTACGCCGCGAACCTGGGCCTGGACCGCGCGCAGGTGCAGCGCAGCCTGGAGTCAAAAGAAGTGCGGGACCTGGTTGAACGCGACCGGCAGGACGGCGTGGCCCTCGGGGTCAGCGGCACACCCACGTTCTTCGTGAATGGGCAGCGGCTTGAGCAGCTCAGTGTGCAGGCGCTGGAGGCGGCCATTCAGGAGGGGGTCAAGTAACCGCGAGCAACCCATCAAGATGCGCAGAGACGAGGCCCCATGTGGGGCCTCGTCTCATTTCTGGCTGCGTGCCGGCCCACAGCCTCTGTACCGGAGCGGCCCAAGCGACAGCCCACGCCCTGCGTGTGATCTATGAATTGCTGCTCATCCTTTGGTCCAAGCCACTTGATACATTCACGCCGTCTTATGCGGATTCACATGTTTGGCGCGGCGCTCATGGCGGCGGTCTTGATCTCTCTGGGCTCGGCCGCCAGCATCACCGTCAAAGCGGGCGACACCCTGTCCAGCCTTGCGGCGCGCCATGGCACCACGGTCACGGCCCTGCTCCAGATCAATCCAAGTGTGCGTGCCAACCAGCTCCGGGTCGGTCAGAAGCTGACGCTGCCCACCCGGCCGGCCTCAACTCCTGGGGTGACCGTCCGCGCCGCCTCGGTGCGCGTCAGCGCGGTGCCGCCCGTTCAGGGCCGTCTGACCACGCCTTTTAATGCCCAGCATGGGGGGCTGGACCTGGCCGCCCCCACCGGTACGCCCATCCGCGCGACCATGGCCGGCACCGTCAAGAGCGCGGTCTTTGATGCGCGCAACGGGTGGGGCTGGACCATCGTGCTGGAGCATGCGGGCGGCCTGACCACCCGGTACAGCCACAACAGCGTCAATCTGGTGCGTACGGGCCAGCAGGTGGTCACGGGACAGGTCATCGCGCGTGTGGGCAGCACGGGCAACAGCACCGGGCCCCATCTCGATTTCCGCGTCTATCAGGCAGGCATTCCCGTGAACCCGTACGGTCTCTTTTAAATCTGAACAGATGTGAAAGGAGAGAGGATGCGTTCCTGGCCCGTCCCAGTCCGCTGCGTCTGGCGTTCCGATGTGGCTTGGGCGGCGCTGGGTGGCGTGCTCGGTCTGGGGTTTCTCGTCTCGAGCTGGAGCTGGCTCGCCCCCTTGCCCCTGGCCCTGCTCTTCCGTGAGATCACGCGGCGCCCCCCCACCGACACGTTCAAACTCACCTGGCTCTTCGGCGCCGGGTTCTTCGCCGCCCACCTGTTGTGGCTGCCCAGCAGCCTTTCGGACTTTCTGGGCCCGGGTGCGGTCATCCTGAGTGTCCTGCTCATCGCCCTGCTGGCCAGCCTGTGGGGGCTGACCGCTGCCCTGACCCGCCGGCTCCTGGGTTCTGCCACGCTGTGGGGCTTGCCCCTGGCCTGGACGGTCATGGACGCGCTGCGCGCCGCCGGCCCATTTGGGTTCACCTGGGGCAGCCTGGGCTACGCCTGGGCGCAGACGCCCCTGGTGCAGGTGGCGGACCTGGGGGGCATTGCCCTGGTGGGCCTGCTGGTGGCTTTGAGTGCGGCTGCCCTGGTGTCGGGGCGGGGTTTGGGACAAAGCGCGGTGCTGGGTGCGGTGCTGCTGGCCGCAGGCTACGGCCTGACCCGCCCAGCCGCGCCTGACAGCACACAGCAGGTCCTGCTGGTCCAGGGCAACATCGACCCCCGGCTCAAAGCAGCAGGTCGCCGCACGGAAGAACTGACGCACTACCTGACTCTGACGGCCGCTGGCCTGCGCGCGGCGCCCGCCTCCCTGGTCGTCTGGCCGGAAACGGCCGCCCCGCAGGCCCCCACCACGGCGCCTGTCCGCCGCGCGCTCGCGGCCGTGCCAGTGCCCCTGCTCCTGGGTGCCCCCACCCAGGACGCTGGCCTGCGCAACAGTGTGTACGCGGTGCAGGCGGGACAGACGTTGGGCCGCCAGGACAAACGGCGACTCGTGCCCTTTGGGGAATTCTTTCCGGCCCGCGCCGCCCTGAACGGAGTGTATCGCGCGGTGTTCGCGGGGTTGGGCCTCCCGCCCTTGACCGGCACAGTGCCTGGCACCACCACACAGCCCCTGATCCTGGGCCCCCTCCGGGCTGGTGTCCTGATCTGCTACGAGTCCACCTTTCCAGGCGTGGCCCGCGCCCTGGTGACCCAGGGGGCCAATCTGCTGGTGACGGCGTCGAACGACGCCTGGTTTGGTCCGTCCACTGGCGCGGAGCAGCACTTCCAGATGGGCCGCGTGCGCGCCATTGAAACCCGGCGCTGGTGGGTGCGGGCCGGCAACGACGGCATCAGTGCGGCGGTCAACCCTCAGGGCCAGGTGGTGGCCCGCTTTCCCCGGGGTGTGGCGGGCGCATTCACCGCGCCCTACGGTCTCGCTGAAACCCGCACCCTGTTGGTTCGCTGGGGTGACTGGGTGCCGCTGCTGGCCGGCATCGGCCTCGCCCTGATGTGGGGTCGCCAGCGCTGGCTGACCTGGCGACTCGCCGATTGACGGTTCATCTCCAGCAGAGGCAGCTGTCCTTGGCGGCAGCACACCCCCGTCATAGGCTGTATGCATGAATATATTTGCAGACATACGTTTGAGGCGGTGTTGTGGACCTTCCCAGGAGAGGCGACATGTCGGGTAGGACGCTGGCCAATTGGCGCCGCTGGCTGCCGCCGGTCATAGCGGCCGTGCTGGTGATCATGCTGGTCGCGGCCCTGACGCGCCCTGACCGCTCAGGGAAAGCTGGGAGCCCCCTGCTGGACAAGCCCGCCCCTGCCTTTACCCTGCGCAGCCTGGACGGCGTGGAGGTCCGGTTGACCAGCCTGAAGGGCCGCCCCGTCGTGGTGAACTTCTGGGCCTCCTGGTGTGTGCCGTGCCGCGACGAAGCGCCACTGCTGCGCTCATTGAGTGAAACCCAGAGTGACCAGGGCCTTGCGGTCCTGGGCATCTCGTTTCAGGAGCCGGAACTGCAAAAGGCCCGTGACTTCATTCGGGCGTACGCCCTGGCCTACCCCAGCTTGATTGATCCAGGCGCCCGCACGGCCATCAATTACGGCGTCAGCGGCGTACCGGAAACGTTTTTCATTGACCGGGAAGGCATCGTCCGCAGTGTCGACCGGGGCGGGCTCACCACGGCCCGGTTAAGTGAAGGCCTGCGCCGCATCGGGATCAACTGGCCATGAGACGAACCGCCTCATGGCTTCTGCTCAGCAGCACGCTGCCAGCTGCGACAGCCCTCACCCCCGCACAGGAGGCGCAGGTCCGTCAGATCGGAGCAGAGCTGCGCTGTCCAACGTGCACCGGCCTGCCCATCACCGAGAGCGGCGACGCACTGAGCGTTCAGATGCGGCGGGAGGTTCGTGAACAGGTCAAAGCGGGTCGAAGTCAGCGCGAGATTGACGAGTGGATGGTGTCGCGGTACGGCCGCGCCGTTCTGTTGAAACCACCGAAGCAGGGGCTGAATCTGGTGCTCTGGGGGATGCCGTTCCTGGCCCTGGGGGCAGGGGCCGTGCACTTCTGGCGCACCTTGCACTTCCGGCAGACGAGGCGGGGGCCACGCACAGCGACCGATCCATATCTCGCCCAGGTGCGTCAGGCCACGCGGCCATCAGAGAGCGGCGACCGTTGACTTCGGTCGCCGCTCCGCCCAGCCTTTTACTGCCGGTGCTCGGGATGGGGGTCTACACTCAGCCACTGCTGATGCACTTGGGCGTGACTCAGGTTGAGGTGGACATGCTCATCCACGTGATCCACCGCGCTCAGCGGAAGCCAGTGATGCTGGCCGGACTCGTCCTTGGTGAGCTTGATGTACTCGCCGTCCAGACGGTCCACCTGGCCATGGGGCTGACCATCGGCGCAAACAACGGGCATATGCTCTCTGATCTGATCTTGTCCAGTCATTGTGGTGCCTCCTGAGCCCCGAACGTACGCCTCAGCCCCCACGCCCCGATGAAGCCCGAGCCAAGTCGCCTTCATATCTGAGTAGACTTACATATGAGCGTCAGCTCAGCTATCATCAGGCCATGACCCCCACCACCCGGAAGGACCATCCGGACCACCTGACCTATTTCGTTGAGGGCATGGACTGCGCCAGCTGCGTGCAGACGGTCGAGCGCATGGTGGCCACGCTGCCCGGCACCAGTGAAGTGAAGACCAGCTTTACCAAACAGACCCTGACCCTGCACCTGGACGAAGGGCAGACGCCCCGGGGCACCCTGGAGAAGAACCTCAAATCGCTGGGGTACGCGCCGTCTCTCCTGGGCCCTGCCGCGTCAGCGGGGCCCCAGGGCCATGACCCCCATGCCGGTGATCACGCGGGCCACACCCATGAGGTCGCGCCCGCCGGCACGCCGTGGTACCGCACCGGTCAAGGCCGACTGGTCGTGGTGTCCGGCGCACTGCTGGCGCTGGCCTGGCTGCTGGGTTTCCTCCAGCCGTCGCTGTCGACCGCGGGCTATATCGCCGCCACCCTGCTCGGCGTCTGGCCGCTGGCGAAAAAGGCGCTCGCCAGTGCCCGCCTCGGGGACCCGTTCAGCATCAACATGCTGGTCAGCCTGGCGGCGATTGGCGCTGTGGCCATCGGGGAAGCCGCCGAGGGCGCCGTGGTGGTCTTCTTCTTCGCGGTCGGTGAACTGCTTGAAGGCGTGGCCGCTGGCCGGGCGCGCGCCGGTATTCAGGCGCTCGCCGCCCTGGCCCCGAAAACCGCGTTGCTGCTCGACGGCCCCCAACCCCGGGAAGTCCCCGCCGACACCCTTCAGGTCGGCCAGACCGTGCAGGTCAACCCCGGCGCGCGCGTGCCCGCCGACGGCACCATCCTGACCGGCACCTCCAGTCTCGACGACAGCCCCGTGACCGGCGAAAGTGTGCCCGTGGTCAAAGGCCCCGGCGACGCCGTCTACGCCGGCAGCATCAACACGGACGGCACCCTGCACCTCCGGGTGGACAAGGCAGCGGCCGACAACACCATCGCGCGCATCATCCACATGGTGGAAGAAGCCGAAGGCAGCAAAGCCCCCACCGCGCGCTTCATTGACCGGTTCAGCCGGTACTACACCCCTGGGGTCGTCCTGGTCTCCGCCCTGGTCGCCCTGGTGCCGCCCCTGTTCTTCGGTGGGCTCTGGCACGACTGGCTGTACAAGGGCATCAGCCTGCTGCTGATCGGCTGCCCCTGCGCGCTGGTGCTGAGCGTACCTGCCTCCATCACCAGCGCCATCAGTGCCGGGACCCGGCGTGGCCTGCTGATCAAGGGCGGCGCGGCGCTGGAAACCATCGGCTCAGTGAAAACCATTGCCTTTGACAAGACCGGCACCCTGACCGCCGGCCGGCCACGGGTCACCGACGTTGTGGGCGAACAGCTGGGCCGGTCGGACGTCCTGCGTCTGGCGGCCGCCGTGGAGTTCGGCAGCAGTCACCCGCTGGCCAAGGCCATCACGGCGGCCGCGCAGCAGGAGGGCGTGACCATCCCCGCCGCTCAGGACGCGCAGGCCCTGCCAGGCAAGGGAGCGAGCGCCACGGTGGAGGGCCGCACCCTGAGTGTGAGTTCCCCGCGTCACGCAGCAGCACTCGCCCCCCTGAGTCCGGCGCTTCTCAGCACCATCACTCAGTTCGAGGCGCAGGGCCGCACCGCTGTGGTGCTGCTGGACGGCGCCACGCCTTTGGGGGTGCTCGCCATCCGCGACGAACCTCGCGCCGACGCCCGCGCCGCACTCGCCCGCTTGAAGGACCTGGGCATTCAAACGGTCATGCTGACGGGCGACAACGCCCGCACCGGGCAGGCCATCGCCCGTGACCTGGGGCTGGACGTGCAGGCCGAGTTGCTGCCCGAAGACAAACTGCGCCTCATTGCCAGCTACAAAGCGCAGGGTGGCGTGGCGATGGTCGGGGACGGCATCAATGACGCCCCCGCCCTGGCCCAGAGTGATGTCGGGATCGCCATGGGGGGCGGCACCGACGTGGCCCTGGAAACCGCCGACGCGGCCCTCTTGCGCGAGCGGGTCTCGGGTGTGGCTGACCTGGTCGCCCTGTCGCGCGCCACCATGGGCAACATCAAGGTCAATATCGCCTTCGCCCTCGGGCTCAAGGCCATCTTCCTCGTCACCACCCTGCTCGGCTACACCAACCTCTGGATGGCCATTCTGGCCGATACGGGCGCCACCGCCCTGGTCACCGCCAACGCCCTGCGCCTGCTGCGCTGGAAAGCCCAGGAGGCCCCGACCAGTCCCGCTCCCCTCACGGACGCTGCGGTGCCCGCATGACGGTCACAAAGGCGCCCATCACCCTCTACACCGTCCCCAACTGCCCGGACTGCCACGCCATCGCCCGGCTGCTCACCCGCTGCGGGGCCGCGTACACCGAACGGAACCTGCGTCAGGACCCAGCGGCCCTGGCGGCGCTGCGCCAGGTCACCGACGTGCGGGTCGCGCCCGTCACCGTGGTGGGTGACCAGGTCTTTTTCGGCACGGTGGACCAGCAGCGCCCCGGCCTGCTCGCCGCGCTCAAGGGCACAGGATGAAGTGGCGCCCCCTTCTCCTGGTCCTGGCGCTCCTGGTCGCCGAAGGCCTCCTGAAAGCCTGGGCCGTCGCCACCCTTGAGCCAGGGGTGAATCGCCCGCTCATCCCCGGTGTCCTCCACCTGGGCTTCACCCTGAATCCTGGCATGGCGTGGGGCCTCCTCGGGGGCTTCGCGGCGCCCCTGGCGGTGCTGCGGGTGCTCGTCGGCACCGGTCTCGTGGGCGCCCTGGGCCTGGGCCGTGTGCCCCACCGCTGGATCTGGCCCCTGGCCCTGATCGCAGCGGGCGCCCTGGGCAACGGCCTGGACGGGCTGATGCGGGGCGCCGTGGTGGATTACCTGACGTCACCCCTGCTGGACACCGTGTCCAGACTGGTGTCCAAAGCGCCTTTTCCCATCTTCAACCTGTCGGACGTGCTGGTGTGTGCTGGGACGGGGGCGCTCTTCGTGCTGGCCTGGCGCCAGGACCGCCGCGTTCACCCGCGTGGGTCGCAGCCGCAGTCATGAGCCAGGCGCACCCTCACCATCTCACGTTCTCTTCTGGAGACCCTATGAAACGACTCCTGCTGCTGTCCCTCACGGTCTTTCTCGCTGCTTGCAATCAGAACGGGGGTGAGATTGAGGGCGTCAAAAGTTTCAAGTTCGAGGGCGGCGCCCACAAGCCAGGCCGCCTGGAGTACGCGCAGCGCCCACCGGCGGGCGGGGAACACAACTCGGCCTGGCAGAACTGCGGCGTGTACGAACGGCCCATCTACGACGAGTACGCGGTGCACAGCCTGGAGCACGGGGCAGTCTGGGTGTCCTACCGGCCGGATCTGGCGACCAGTCAGGTGTTGCAACTCCGCGAGGTCCTGGACGGCCGGACTTACACCCTGCTCTCGCCCCACGAGACGCAAAAGGCCCCCATCGTCCTCAGTGCGTGGAACAAGCAACTGGAGGTGCAGGACGCCTCGGATCCCCGGATCAAAGCGTTCGTCCAGACCTACGAGCAGGGCGGTGAAGCACCAGAGATAGGAGCCTCATGCAGCGGCGCGTACGACGACACCGTCTGATTCGCTGGGCAGGTGCGGCGCTGGCCACCGCCGCACTGGGTGCCGGCCTGGCCGTCGCCTGGCCGGCGCCGCCCCGCGAGCCCAGTGCGGACGTGACCTTCGCCCGCGATATGGCGGCCCACCACGCCCAGGCCGTGACCATGAGTGTCAGCCTCCTGAGGCGCGCGGCCGACCCCGAAGTGCGCCTGCTGGCCCAGGACATCCTGCTGACCCAGCAGGCGCAGATTGGGCAGATGCAGGGCTGGTTGATGGCCTGGGGCCGGCCGCTGGCTGGTCGGGAGGCGCCCATGAAGGGCATGGACCGGTCGGCCATGGGCATGGCGTCAGCGGCCGACGAGGCCGCGCTGAACACCCTGCCCGTGGTCACCGCCGAGACCCGGTATCTGCTGCTGATGCGCCGCCATCATCAGGGCGGGGTGGCCATGGCAAAGGCGGCCCTGAACGCGGTGCGCCGCCCGGAGGTGCGGGCGTTTGCGAAGCGGGTCGTGAGCGCTCAGACCACAGAAATTCAGGCCATCGACGCGATGCTCAGGGCCCGCAAAGTCAGCGTTCCGCCACCCGCCCCGTCCCACTCGATGGACACGGTGGATCATGAGTGACCACGGCCACAGCCACGGCGCCGCTGCCAATGCCCGCCAACTCACGCTGGCGCTGCTCCTGACCGGCAGTTTCCTCGTCGTTGAGGTTATCTATGGCCTGCTCTCGGGCAGTCTGGCCCTGCTCTCGGATGCAGGCCACATGCTCACCGACGTGATGGCCCTGGCACTGTCGCTGTTCGCCCTGAAGATCGGCCAGCGGGCCGCGGATCGCCGCCGCACCTTCGGGTACCGCCGCGCGGAGATTCTGGCGGCCACAGTGAACGCGGCGGCCCTGTTCGCCATCGGGCTGTACATCCTCGTTGAGGCGTATGGACGGCTGCGGGCACCGGTCGAGGTGCAGACCACCCCCATGCTGATCGTGGCCACCTTAGGGCTTGTGGTGAACCTCATCAGTGCGCGCCTGCTGGTGCAGGGCAGCGGGGACAGCCTGAACATGAAGTCGGCCTACCTGGAGGTCATGGGTGACCTGCTGGGGTCAGTGGCCGTCATTGTGGGCGCGCTCCTGATCCGCTTCACCGGCCAGACCTGGATTGATCCGGTGCTCGGGGCGTTGATCGGCCTGTGGGTGTTGCCGAGAACCTGGCAGCTGCTCAAGGCGAGCGTGAATGTCCTGATGGAAGGGGTGCCGGACGGTCTGGACCTCAGCGCGCTGCGATCTGAACTCGCCGCCCTGCCAGGCGTGACGGACGTACACGACCTGCATGTGTGGAGCGTCAGCAGCGGCGAGCACAGCCTCACGGCGCATCTGGTCAGTCCGGCCCCACCTGCCGACCTGCACGCCCGGATCAGCGAAGTGGCCAGCCGGCACGGCATTGAGCACGTCACGGTGCAGCTTGAGGTGCCCGGGGCCCACCGCACGGCCAACACCCATCTTCACCCTTAATTCCCCCATGTTGAAGGACACACCATGACGTCTGACTCCCTGCCCCTCGCACAGGCCCCCCGGTCCTGGCAGCGCTCGCTGACCCTGGCGCTGCTGGCGGTGGCGGCCCTGCTGTCCCTGGCGCTGCTGTACACCCGGCTGCGCAACCCGCAGGCCCTCCTCGGTACGGCCTATCCGCCCGGCACCGCGGCCCCGCCCCTGGCCGGGACCGGTGACGACGGTCGTCCCCTGGCCCTGGCTGATTTCAAAGGCAAAACGGTGGCCGTCTTTTTCGGCTTCCTGAACTGCCCAAATATCTGCCCCACCACCCTGGCGGCCCTGGAACGGGTGCGGCAGACACTCCCAGAGCGGCAGCGCACAGATTTTGTGAGTTTGCTCGTTACGGTTGATCCTGGGCGGGACACGCCAGCGGAACTGCGCTCATACGTCCGCTACTTCAGCCCAGACGCCCGCGGTCTGGTGATCCCCAAAACGCCGCTGCGCCAGGCGGCAGCCGCCTGGGGCGTCGGGTTTGAGTATTCGAATGTCACGGCGCCCGACCGCTACGACGTGAATCACACGACCGGTGTCTATCTGGTTGACAAAGAGGGCAACCGGCGAGTGGTGTGGGATTACACGCAGCTCAACCTCACGGACCGGATTGCGGCGGACGTGCGGACGGTGATGCAGTGACAGCAGGTGTCTTGACCAGCCTCTACACTGACGTGATGAGAACCGCCTCTCAAGACGACGTGTGCGAAGTGACCTGTCTGCATCCGGAGGCCGTCCAACTGGCGCGCACCCACCAACCGGAGGACGTCTGCATTGAGGACGCAGCCGCCTTTTTGAAACTGATGGCGGACCCCACCCGGCTCAAGATTCTGAGTGCGCTGAAGACGACTGAGCTGTGCGTGTGTGATCTGGCAGCGGTGGTGGGCATCAGCGAGAGTGCCGTTAGTCATCAGCTGCGCCTCCTGCGCACCGGCCGCATCGTCACGTTCCGCAAGGAAGGCCGCATTGCCTATTACCGGCTCCTCGATCACCATGTCACGACCACCATCCGTAATGCCCTGGATCACGCGACCGAGTAAGGGGCAGCGGCGGACGCTGGCGCTCGCCCTCCTGGGCGGCGCGCTGGTCAGCGTGCCCACCGGGTGGTGGCTGGCGGACAGCCTGCGCTGGCGCTCGCCGCTGTACTGCATTGAGACGCCTGGTACGCTGTGGAACGGTCTGGCACCGCTCCCCGTCGGCCTGAGCCCCACCTGTCCGGACAGCCAGAGTTACCGCCGGGAAGTCCGGGCTGGGGAGAGCCGGGTTGAGCAGTACCTGGTGTCCGGCTGGCAGCCGCTGGTCGCGGCCCAGGTCCTGCGAGACAAAGGTTTTATTCTGCTGGACGACGAACTGCGGGAAGCCACCCACTACTCGGCCTTTATGGGCCGCGCCGTACCGGCCGAGCTGCACTACACGGCCGTGCAGCAGGGTCCCAACACCCTGATCACCATCAGCGGGGCCGCACAGTGAGCCGGTCCAGGTAACGGCGCAACAGATGGCCCAGGCCCAGATGCGCTGGCTGCTGAGTGTCCTGTGTGTCCTCGGCGCCTTCGTGTACCTGGGACGCGAGCCTCTGGCCCTGGCCACCCCAGGCGCAGCCGCGCATGCGGGGCATTCTGGAGCCAGCGGGCCGGCCGAGCCGGCCGAGGGTGGGCGGACTGGGGCACGGTGCTGGCCATGGTCCCAGCGTTCGGCTTCTCCACGCGGCGCATGGCGGCGCAATGGCCGTCTGGCTTGGCGGCGTGCTGACGTTGGTGGCCTGGCCGGACGGCCGTCTGGCAGCCCTGACCCGCTTTGCACCGGTGGCCACGGCCTGTGTGCTGGTGCTGGCCGTGACGGGCATAGTGGCCACCTGGGAACATGCTGGCGGCGTGCCCACGCTGGACAGCCGTTACGGCCGGCTGCTGCTGCTGAAACTGGTGTTCGTTGGCGTGACGCTGGGGGTGGCGGGCCTGCTCCGGCGACGCCTGGCGCGTCAGGGCCGCGTGGACGCCCTGCTGTCACTGGAAGTGGCGCTGTTGAGCCTCATCCTGGCGGTCACCGCCAGTCTGTCCGTCACGCCGACGCCCACCCAGGGGGTGGTTTAAGGAAGCTGCTACGAAGCGCAAAGTGAAGAGTTTCCCGACCCCCTCAGTGTCAGGCAGATTGTCGAGCTTCCAATCTGCATAGCACCCGCTCCAGCGCCCGTGCGTTGCCACTCTGGACACAGCGCTCACAGATACAAACATCCAAGTCTCGATACACTCGCCAGCCCTTTGTCCCAGCGACCTCCCACGCCTCCTCTTCATTCGCCTGCCGGGCTGTGCTCTCGCCGCAGGCATCACAGAGAAGGTACACACCCTGACCCTGGGGTCTGACATGATTGCGGGTTCGCCAGGCCGCTACCCCATCGAGGTGCGAGGAGACGGACGGTAACAGGGGGCTGGTCTTTCCCGCTCGCGCATCCTCAACAATGCACGCTGTACGCGACTGCATCCGGCGCATCAGCTCCAATCCAGCCTGATCCATCGTGTAGACCGGCAGATGCATACCCTGGACATAGGCATGCCCCACGATCACATGGTCCGGGAAGGCGGCGCGGAGCCAGTCTTCCAGGTGATCGAGGGCTTCCCGGTAGGTCCGCTCAGCGATCAGGACGAACGCGTCGCGTTCGTCCTCCAGCCGTAAGCAGTGGGTCAGCGTCAGGCCCCACAATACGCGCCATTCCCGTACGCACGCTTGCAGCCGCAAGAAGTCAGCTTCAGAGACCCGTTCAAGCCCCAGCAGCATCACGTCAGCGGTACTCATTCTGTGGGAAGCATAGCCGTGGATGAAAGCTGCTTAAAGGTAGAAATCTACTGGTAGTCTTCTCCCACACCTTTGTGTGCAGTAGAAAACTCGGCTGACCAGTCCCGCAATTCCTGACAGAATTACGTTATCCGCGTATTTCTCAGATTCGCCGGGAGGTCTCCTTGCTGGTCCGCAATGCACAGCTCCAGGTCGTCAGCACCCAACCCCTCATCGCCCGCTTGCTCGAAGATGCGCTCCATGCCCGTCTCCCTGAATTTCCGGCCGTCTCGCTGGTCCTGGACTGGCCGGTCGGCTTTGCCTTTCAGATGGTGACGCCAGAATCGGCCGCCAGCAGCTTCGTGCTGACCCAGAACGCCTGTCCCGAATACCTCGATGATCTGTGGAACCTGGGCCTGCTGGGCTTGGCGTACCGGAGCCGCACCCTGGAGGAACTCGCGGAGTTGCTGCGGCGTGCAGAAACCCGGGAGCGGGTCCGCTTGACGCCTGCTCAGCGCTCTCCTTTAACGCCAGCAGAAGGGGTGGAGTGAACCCAATTGAGCGGACCGCGGGGCAAGTCACCTCTGTGCGGCAGTGTAGCGGGCGGCGAACTCAGCAGGTGGGACGTAGCCCAGGCTGGAGTGCAGTCGGCGGTGATTGT
>NZ_PYSV01000031.1:0-17500 GCF_003028415.1 Deinococcus arcticus | reverse complement strand
CCTCAAGACCCTCAAGGGCGTGAACAAGGCCCGCCTGGGCATGTGGGGCCACTCCATGGGCGGCCACATCACCCTGCGCGCCATGGTCGTGAGCCCCGACATCAAGGCCGGTGTGATCTGGGCGGGCGTGGTCGGCCCGTACGACCTGCTGTTCAAAGCCCTCCCGCAATGGGGCCGCGGCGACCCGAACGATCCACGTGCCCGGCTGCTCGCCACCCTGGGGCGCCCCGAGCGCAACCCGGCCGCCTACCGGGCCATCTCCCCGAACGCCTACCTGGCCGACCTCCGGGGCCGGCCCCTGCAGCTGCACCACGCCACCGGGGACACGCACGTGCCCTACAGTCTGTCGCAATCGCTCGCCAGTGGCCTGAAAGCCGCCGGGCAACCCGTGACCTTCTACACGTACGCAGGCGACAACCACGACCTCAGCCGCAACCTGAAAGCCGCGCTGGACCGGTCCATCGCCTTTTTCAAGACGCACCTGTGATCCCCTGTGAGGCAACCATGACCTTGACGCCCCTGCACCGCGCCCTCGTGCTGAGCGCCGCCCTGCTCACCAGCGTGGCCGGCGCGTACACCGTGAAACCCGGCGACACCCTCTTCAGCCTCGCGCGCGCCGCTGGCACGACCGTTGCGGACCTCATGCGCCTCAACGACTTGAGCAGCACCACGCTGGAGGTCGGGCAGACCCTGCGCCTTCCGGGTGAAGCGGCGGCGTCCGCGTCGCCGGCGCCTGCCTCGCCCTTGCCTCTGCC
This sequence comes from Deinococcus arcticus, assembly GCF_003028415.1. NCBI lineage: Bacteria > Thermotogati > Deinococcota > Deinococci > Deinococcales > Deinococcaceae > Deinococcus > Deinococcus arcticus. The sequence continues at coordinate 16,745 of NZ_PYSV01000031.1, read as the reverse complement.
CCCTGCACCGGCCCTGCCGGGGGTGAACGTCACCGCGCCGATCACCCTGCGCATGGGCGACGCTTTTGCGCTGCGCCTCACCGGCCCGCGCGCGGCAGAGGCCCGCGTCCGCTTTTCCAGTGAAGTGGGTGAGGACGTGCGCCTGCCCGCCGAGCGCCTCACGCCGGTTCCTGCGGGCAACGGCACCTTCATCGTGCTGGGCCGGGTGCTGCTGGGCAAAGCCACGCCGCTGGTCTACGAGATCGAGCTGGATGGGCAGGTGCTGCGCCGCAGCCTCCCCGTGGCGGGTCTGCCCCAGCCGGTCCAGCGCCTGAACCTCCCGCCCAGTATCAGCGGCAAACTGCAGGACCCAGCACGGGCCGCAGAGGACGCCGCTGTGGAGCGCGCGTACGCCCTGCGAACCCCGCCCGTCTGGACGAAGCCCTTCCAGGACGCCGTGCAGGTCCGCGCGCAGAGCAGCGCGTTCGGGCAGCCGCGCACCTACGTGGCGGGCGGTCCCGTGCAGTACCACTACGGCACGGATTACCGCGCCCCGGCGGGCACGGCGGTCCGCGCCGTCAATGACGGCACGGTCGTCATGGCCGGGATGTACCCCGTGCGCGGCGGCCTGGTCATCCTGGACCACGGCGCCGGCGTGACCAGCCTGTACTTTCACCAGCGCCGGGTGACGGTGAAGGTGGGGCAGCGGGTGAAGCGCGGCGACAAGATTGGGGAGGTGGGCAGCACCGGGCTGAGCACCGGCCCCCACCTGCACCTGGAACTTCGGGTGCGCGGTGAAGGCACCGACCCGGCCGGGTGGATGAATCGCCTCTGGCCGAAATAAGGGGGCGTCCGAAGGTCGGCCGGCAGGCGACCTGCCTTTTGCACCACTGCTCTGGGTCACCTCCTGTGACCGCTCTGCCCGGCGGTCAAAGCCTCCTGGGCTTCTGCCAGGGGTGGCGTGAAGTCGGATACGCTGACGGCATGAGAAGGGCCAGGACCATGTTCAGTGATGGGCGTCAACCATGAGTCGGGGCCGCAGCGCTCAGCGCGCGGCGGCTGAGGACGCGCCGGCGGCGCCCAAAGCCTCCCCCTGGAACCTCGGCAATATTCTTGGGTTACTTGCCCTGCTGGCCACCATTGCCTTTGGCATCATCCCGCTGATTGTTTCATCAGCCCAGCAACGGTTGCGGCTGGACGCCACCATTCAATCTGCGGCGCAGATCGTGGGCTCCACCCTGCCTTCACAGGTGCGCGTGACGGTCGGTGGCAAGGAAGCGAGAAACGTGTACGCGACGGTGATCAAGGTGGCCAACTCGGGCGCGCGGCCCATCACACCTGACCTCTTTGCGCCGGGCACGGTTCTCCGCTTACGCCTGGGCGACCAGTGTGAAGTGGTGGAGCAGCGCGTCGTTGGTGCACGTCCCCAGGATGTTCGCGAGCGGGCGCGGGTCACCGTGATTCCAGGCGGCGTGGCCCTCGCACCCTTGTTGCTGAATCCTGATGATACGGTGCTGATTCAGGTCCTCACGTCAAATTGCCGCCCTCAGCTTGTGCCTTCGGCGTCCATTGCCGGCATCACGCAGGTCAGCATGAGGGACGCGGCGAAAATCAAGGCCGAGTGGGCGTACCGGTGGCTCATCGTGTTTGCCATCGTCATGGGCGGTATTTTCAGCCTCTTGAACATCTACGAAGCCCAGATCAAGAAAATGTCTCGTTGGCAACGGCAATTGATTGTGTTTGGCCTCCTCACTTTAATGATATCTGCCTTATTCTTTTTAATGAATATGATGCTTTCTTCCGCATTTCAATCGTTTTCTCCAACGTATCAATGAGTAACATGTTCAACCCGTTCAGCAGGCTCCAAATCGAGTCTTCACTTCACACAAAGGGCGAGATGGCCGTCTCCCTGATTTCACTGGTGAACGGCAGATCGGTGGCGTGGCGCCAGACGTTCCGGGTGCATGCCCGAACCGGTGGAGCGGTGCACCGCTGATCGCCGCCATAACAGGGGTACCAGCGCAGGAACCCACCATGCATCCGGCTGTTCCTCTCGCACAGGCATCAACTCAGCAGCGCTTCCAATTTGGGCCGCTGCTGGTCGAAGGTCCCGTAGAAGAACTGTTCACCAACAACCGTGATGGGCGCGACCCGGACGCCGTACCGAGCTTTGGCTTCCTCAGCGACGGCCGGGTTCGTCAGGTCGCGTTCTTCAAACGCGACGCCGTGCCGGTCAAACCAGCGCCGCAGCGCGTGGCAGTCGGGGCAGGTGGGTGTGGCATACAGGATGACGTGCGGCATAGGCAGCCTCGCAGGAACACCGGGACGAACCCATGGGCTCGTCCCGGAGCGGGAGGGCGGAGGTGGTCAGCGGCCGTGAACAGGCAACGACGGGAAAAGGGCAAGCGGACCGCCGCGTTCCGGATGTGATCTGGGTCCGTCAGCGGCGGCTGGCCAACGGCGCGTTATTCACCCTGGCAACCTGACAGGGGGTTTGCCGTCACTCAGATGTACTTGAGCACGTCCATGAGCTCGTCCACCATGTCCTGAGCGTCGCCCCGGGTGGCGGCGGTCGCCACGTGCGCTTCGAGGTGCCCGCGCAGGACCACGCTGGCCGCGCCGTCGAGCGCGCCCTGCACGGCCTTGATCTGCCGCAGCACGTCCACGCAGTAGACATCGGGATCCTCCAGGGAGCGGCGGATGCTTTCCAGGTGACCGCGGGCGATGGCAAGACGACGCGCGGCGCGCTGGCGACTGTCTTCGGGCATGCAGAGGTGCTGGCTCGTGTGACAGGCCTCCCCCTCAGGGGGATGGGGCGCAGGCGGCCTGGCGGTCGTCGCCCTGGGCATTACTGAGGGGAAACGGCCGCGCCGTACCCTTCGTCCTGCACGGCGGTGATCAGGTGCTGCGCGTCGGCGCTGCCCTGCACAACGGCCTTGCCGGTCTTGAGGTCCACCTGGGCGTCCGTGACGCCGGGCACGCTTTTCAGGGCGCTGGCGACGCCGCTCTGGCAGTGGCCGCAGGTCATGCCGGTGATGGTCAATTCAATCTGGTTCATGGTCTTCCTCCTGGCATCAAGCTATACCCTCCCCCCTGGGGTGTCAAGAGGATTGGAGAAGGGAGAGCCGAAAGCACAGGCTTTTCCTGGCGGCATCTTGCATTCCCCCTCCCCCAGGGTCTATGCTGCCCTCAGAAGGAACCCCCCTGGGGGGGATTGGAGGAATCCATGACACACACCATCGAGCTCGGCATTCAAGGCATGACCTGCGCCAGTTGCGTGGGCCGCGTCGAACGCGGTCTGAAGAAGGTGGACGGCGTCCAAGACGCCACCGTGAACCTCGCCACTGAGCGCGCCACCGTGACCTATGACCCCGCCCTCACCGGCCCGGACGCCCTGCTGGCCAAGATCAAGGACGTTGGCTACGAGCCCCTCGTCAGCACCACCGAACTCGGCATTCAGGGCATGACCTGCGCGAGCTGCGTCGGCCGGGTCGAGCGCGCCCTGAAGAAGGTGGACGGTGTTCTGAGCGCCAGCGTGAACCTCGCCACCGAACGCGCCAGCGTGACCTACCTACCCTCCAGCGTCAGCCCCGGTCAGCTCAAGGCCGCCATCCGCGAGGCGGGCTATGAGGTCCTTGAAGCGCAAGCCGGCCTCAGCCGTGAAGATCAGGAACGCGAAGCGCGCGCCCAGGAAGTCGACCACCTGCGCCGCCAGGTGCTGTTCAGCACGGTCTTCGCGCTCCCCCTGCTGCTGATTGCCATGGTCCCCATGGTCATTCCGGCGGTGAACGCCTGGCTGATGGCCACCTTCGGGCACGGCGTCATGGGCACCCTGAACTGGATCATGCTCGCCCTGGCGCTGCCCATCCAGTTCGGTCCCGGACGGCGCTTCTACCGGCTGGGCTGGAAGAGCCTGAAAAACAAATCCCCTGACATGAACGCCCTGGTGATGATCGGCACCACCGCCGCGTTCGTGTACTCCCTGGTGGCCACGGTGGCCCCCGGCATCTTCCCGGACGGCACCGCGCACGTGTACTACGAAGCCTCGGGGGTCGTGATCACCCTGATCCTGCTCGGTAAGTTCTTCGAAGCCGTCGCCAAGGGCCGCTCCAGCGAAGCCATGAAGAAACTGCTGAGCCTGCAGGCCAAAACTGCCCGCGTCGTGCGGGGCGGTCAGGAACTTGAGGTGTCCACGGACGAGGTGCTGGTCGGTGACCTGATCTCGGTTCGCCCGGGCGAGAAGATCCCGGTCGATGGGGAAGTCGTCAGCGGCAACTCCTTCGTGGACGAAAGCATGATCACGGGTGAACCCATTCCGGTCAGCAAGCAGACCGGCGCCCCCGTCGTGGGCGGCACCATCAACCAGAACGGCGCCCTGAGCTTCCGCGCCACGAAAATAGGCGCCGACACCGCCCTGGCCCAGATCATCAAGTTGGTGGAAACCGCGCAGGGCAGCAGACCCCCCATCCAGGGCCTCGCGGACAGGGTCGTCGCCGTCTTCGTCCCCGTCGTGCTGGGCATCGCGGCCCTGACCTTCTTGCTCTGGCTGATTTTCGGCGGGCAGACCGCCCTCTCCTTCGCCCTGATCACCACGGTTGCGGTCCTGATTATCGCCTGCCCCTGCGCGATGGGCCTGGCCACACCGACCAGCATCATGGTGGGCACCGGCAAGGCGGCCGAGCTGGGCGTCCTCTTCAAAGGGGGCGGCGCCCTGGAAGGGCTGCAGGACGTGCAGGTCGTCGCGGTGGACAAGACCGGCACCTTGACCAAAGGCAAGCCTGAGCTGACCGACCTGGTGACAACAGACGCCTTTACCCGAAACGACGTCCTGCGCCTGGTCGCCGCAGCGGAAGAGCAGAGTGAACACCCGATCGCCCGCGCCATCGTGGACGCCGCGAAGAAAGAAGGCGTTGCCCTGGTTCATCCCGAGCACTTCGAAGCGGTGCCTGGATTCGGCCTGGAAGCCCGGGTAGACGGCCACCTGGTGCAAGTGGGCGCCGACCGCTACATGACCCGCCTGAACCTCGACACGGCCGCCTTCACGGCGCAGGCCGAACGGCTGGGCGATGAAGGCAAAAGCCCGCTGTTCGCGGCGATTGACGGTCAGCTCGCGGCCGTGATCGCGGTGGCCGACCCCATCAAGGACGGGAGTCTGGAGGCGGTGCGCGCCCTGCACGCCCAGGGCCTGAAGGTCGCCATGATCACTGGGGACAACACCCGCACCGCGCATGCGATTGCCCGGCAGCTGGGCATCGATGAAGTGCTGGCCGAAGTGCTGCCCAGCGGGAAGAGTGACGCGGTGAAGGCCCTGCAGGCTGGGGGCCAGAAGGTCGCCTTCGTCGGAGACGGCATCAATGACGCGCCGGCCCTCGCCCAGGCGGACGTGGGCCTGGCCATCGGCACGGGCACGGACGTGGCGGTGGAAACCGCCGACGTGATCCTGATGAGCGGCGACCTGCGCGGCGTGCCGAACGCCTTCGCCCTGAGCCGCGCCACCCTGCGCAACATCAAGCTCAACCTCTTCTGGGCGTTCGCGTACAACATCATCCTGATTCCAGTCGCGGCTGGCGTGCTGTACCCCGCCTTTGGCCTCCTCCTCAGTCCGGTCCTGGCGGCTGCCGCGATGGGCTTTTCCAGCGTGTTCGTGCTGACCAACGCCCTGCGCCTGCGCGGCTTCCGCCCACCCGTGAACCCCGACCCCGCCCCGGTTCGTGCCGGGACGGTGAGGGCCGCGTCCGCCTGAACGGAGGTGACGTGCCATGGCGAAACTGAAGGTCGCGGCCCTGATGCAGAATTTGCGGCGGCATGCCAAGCACGCCCAGTGCCGGCGCAGCTTCCTGGAGCGGGCCCAGATGCGCGCCGCGGTGGACGCCGAGCAGGGCCTGACGTTTCTGGGGGTCGGCAGTTCCTGCGGGAAACCCGCGTTCGCCCTGCCATACCCGCTGACCTGGACCGAAGCGGCGCTGGACCGACTCGAACACCTGGCCGAGCAGCACTTCTGTTACGTCGAGTATGGCCAGCTCGCGCACCTCAAACGGCGGGTGGACGACCGCGAACTGCTCGCCGTGCAGGACTGGACGCCGTTCGGGGTGGTGTACGTGCGGGCGGAGTACCCCCTCGCGGACACGTTGCTGCGCGACCTGACCGTTACCCTTCAGCCGGAGGACGCTCCGGAGAGCACCGCGCCGTGACGCCACACCGCCTGACCCTGGCCCTCCCCCTTCTTCCCTGGAGATTCGTATGCCCAAATTGACGGTTGGCCCCTGGATTGCTGCTCAGAAACTCCCCAGCCGGGACGTGGCCCGTGACCGCTTCGCCTTCCTGGACCGCACCCGCCTGCGGGACGAGACCCCCACCGTGGCTGGCCTGCCGCTGGTTGGCATGGGCGGCTCATGCGGCAAGCCCTGCTTCGCCCTGCCGTTCGTGCTGACCTGGACAGACGAGAACACCCACGCCCTGGAAACCGTGGCGGACGGGTACGGCTGCTACGTCGAGTACGGCCTGTACCCGCACCTGAAGCTGCACGACAATGATCAGGAGGTGGCGGCCGTGCAGGACTGGACCACGTTTGGCATGGTGTACCTGCGCCCGGGGTACGAGAAGGCCGAGGAACTGCTGACGGATCTTGTGCGCGCCCTGAGCCCCGCGTAAGCGAGGGGCCGGACGCCGACAGCACACCGTGTGCTGTCGGCGTCTGTTTATGGGACCGCACCCCGGGAGGGCCAGAAATTCCGCGCCGCGTTGTGGGACGACACGTCCCGCCGAGGCTGATTCGCCATAAACCATCTCTGGAACAGTAAAACGCCTGTCTTTGGTGTTTTTGCCACCGTACGCCCCGGAGTTGAACCCAATCGAGCTGGTGTGGGCGTATGTGAAGCGGAATGTGCTGGGCAACTGCTGTGCCCGCTCGGTCTCCTTCCTGAAGGCGAAGCTCGTGACAGCCTGGCAGCGGATCCGGTACATTCAACGCCCTCGTCACCTGACGGATGCCAATGTCCAGCGGGAGCAATAAATTACCGCGAATAGGGGTTGACAAGGGCGGCTAGAAAGGCGCTAGGGAGAGGGCTCATGAGCCCTCTCGATCTCACTTTCCTCCCGCTTTCAGCCGCAGTAACGCGCCTCACCCAATGGATCGCTCCGCACATCCCAGCGAAATTGCTGCACCCACACGAGAAAATGTCCGACGCTGACAATGAGCGGGCGAGCTAGGCCGAGCCCAGCACCGTCAGAATCAGCAGGACTGTCCCCAGCCAAGGACCCGCCCGTCTGCGGCGGGGACGTGGCGAGGTCACGTGGACCCCAGCTGGGTGGACGGCAGGGAAGCGGGCGGGCAAGGGCGGGTGGACATGTCAGGTTCCTCCACCGCGAGCTTAGGTGGGACGTGTTGGCGTCGTGTAAAGCTTTACCGCATCTGAACACGACTCCCGTAGGGTGCGGCGCGTGAACGACCGTGTTGCCTTGTGGAGTTCCCGACTCAACCCTCCCCCTTGGCTGGGGGACGCCTTGGGCGGCGTGATGCTGGGCCTGATGTTCCTGCCGTCACCGTTGGCCGTGCTCGCTCCACTCCCGCTGGCGATGCTGCACCACCGTCTGGCCCACAGCACGGCCGGGTGGGGCGCTTTCCGGCATGCGTTCGCGTTCGCCCTGGCCTTTTTCGGTGTGCACCTCGCCTGGCTGCCCATCAGCATGGCGGCCGTGCTGGGGCCCCTGGGTGGGCTCCTCACCGTGCTCGTCCTGCCCGCTGCGGCGCTGACTTGGGCAGTGCCCCTGACCCTTACCCGGGTGGCCTTCGGCCCCCGCACCCTGCTCGCTCTGCCCCTTGCCTGGGTCCTGCTCGAGGCGCTGCGCACCCAAGGTCCCCTGGCCTTCCCGTGGGGCGCGCCCGGGTACGCCCTGATCCAGACCCCACTGGCCCAGCTCGCCAGCATCGGTGGGGCCGCGCTTCTCACGCTGCTGGTGACCGGAACCGCCAGCGTCCTGGCCGGTCTGGGGGGCAGCCGTCCTCCTGTTCTCCTGATGGGGCTGGCGGTCTGGGGCGCTGGCCTCGTGTGGGGCCGGGAAGTCACGCCCCCCATCACGCCCGCTCCCCGGACCGCTGTGCTCGTGCAGGGGGCGATCGATCCGCGCCTCAAGGCCCAGGGGCGCACCCTCAATGAGTTCCAGATTTACCTTGATCTGACGCGGCGCGCTCTGCGTTCAGGGGAAGCGGACCTGGCCGTGTGGCCGGAGACGGCGAGTCCGCTGCCCGCCTCCGATCCGGGGGTGCTGCCCGCCCTCCGGGGCCTGGGCGTTCCCCTGCTGCTCGGTGCCCCGGGCGATGTGCCCGGCCAGGCGCGCAACAGCGCCTACGGTGTGGACGGCGAGGTCACGGGGCGGCAGGACAAACGCGTCCTGGTGCCATTCGGGGAGCGTTTGCCTTTCTCAGGTGTGCTGGGGGGGCTCTATACCCCTGTCTTGAGGAGCCTGGGGATGGCCGGGTACACCAGCCTGACCCCTGGAAGGCTGCTGAACGTGCTGCCCGTGCGGGACCTGCGCGCGGGGGTGAGCATTTGCTACGAGTCCGTGTTTGGGCAGCTCAGTCGGCAGGCCGTGCGGGCCGGAGCCAACCTGCTCGTTGTGCTCTCCAACGACGCGTGGTTTGGGCAGGGGGCAGGGGCCGAACAGCATTTTCAGATGGGCCGCCTGCGCGCCATCGAAACCCGGCGGTTTCTGCTGCGCGCCGGGAACGACGGGGTCAGCGCAGTCATTGACCCCTGGGGCCAGGTCCGGTTTCGCGCGCCCCGGGGCGCGCGGGGCGCCTACCGGGTCACCTTTGATCTCTCGACAATTCGCACGCCCTTCGTGCTGTACGGCAACTGGGTCGTATGGGCAAGCGCACTGGCACTGCTGATGGCCGGTGCCAGGCTGATCCGCAATCCGGGGATTTCGCTCCGCCCGATCTCCAGTCAAGCCCTCGATACGAGAGCTGACCACGGGGAGCGTTGTCAGTCCACGGGTCCGCTGTATGGCCGATGAACCGGGTTGTCCATGATCAGCAGCCGGCGGCGGAAGCGGCGCGTCCAGGACGTCTTCAAAGTGCGCTTTCATCCTGTGGCCACCGCCTGAGGAATGCTTGATCAGCACAGGTGACCGGTGCACCACCGCCATCTTCGTCGGGTTTCCGGATCATGTGGCAGTCTGGGTTCCCCTAGAGATTCAAAGGATGGTGTCGAGCTGGACACCTTGCCCAGCCATGTAGCGGGTGACGCCCTCTTGGTCAATCTCGCGGAAAATTTGTGTGTCGGCCGAAGCGCACTGTACAGCTCAGTTTGACCTGGTCGTGGTGGAAAACGTTGAAATCCTGGGCCCTGAAGGGGTGCCGGGTGGAGCTCTGATTCGAGATGGTGGGGCGCGCCTTCCGGAACCGGATGACCGCTTCCTGTGGCTTTGGGGTGTCGGAAACGTCATCGCCTGGTGAAAGACCCTGCCATCCGTCATGAACGGATGAACGCTTGGTGGGAGCGCCTGCGCCCAGGTCATCCCTTCGAGCATGAATGCTCACCCAACACGTCAAGCCATGAGTCGAATGCATCCTTCAGGCGCTCAGGCCACACTGGGGCATGACGCGTCGCTGGTGGCTGATCCTGGGGGCGGGGTGGAGCTGGAGCGTGGCCAGCGCCCAGCCCGCGAGCGTGACCTTGAAGAACATCCGGCATGACTTTCAGGCGCTGAACAACTGCGCGCCGGTGACCGCCATGACCCTGCTGGGGTATTACGGCGCCTCGGTCACGCAGGCGCAGGCGGCCGCCGTGATGAAGGATTACCCGGGTGATCCGCAGGTCACGAGTCTTGAGCTGGCCAGCTACCTGGGCCGCGTGGGGCTGCAGAGCGTCATCCGCTACGCCGGGGACGCCGAACTGCTGCGGTCACTGGTGGCGGCGGGGTTTCCGGTGGTGCTCCAGCAGCGGCTCCAGCGGGGCAGCAACGTGGCGCATTTCCGCACGGTGTACGGGTACAGCGCGGGCCAGTTTCTGATCAGTGATCCGCTGCTCGGGCCGTCCCTGCGGCTCAGTGCCCAGCGGCTCGCCGAGCTCTGGGCGTACTACAACGGGGAGTACCTGGTGGCGTTTCCCCCCGCAAGGGCTGGGGAGGTGCAGCGCCTTCTGGGCAGCGATTACAGCGCGGCCGCGAACTGGCAGCACCTCCGGGCACATGGGGAGCAGGATGTCAAAGCGCGCCCGCGTGACCCGTACGCCTGGTGGGGGCTGGCCAAGGCCACCCTGCGCCTGGGCAATGCCGCGCTGGCGTCGGACTACTTCGAGCGGGCCGTGAACCTGGGGGTGCCCACCATGTACTACCTGTACCGCCAGGAAGCGTTCGAGGCCTGGACGCAGGCGGGACGGCACAGCCGGACCCTGAGCGTCACGCAGCGGGCCCTGCAGGCGTTTCCGCGCAGCAAGGAACTGCAGTATTTCCGCACCCTGGCTGGCAGAGCGGTGGGACAATCGGGCGGCTGAGGACCGCAGCAGTGGGGCTTGGTCGCCTGTGTTCGCCCGGGCCTTAATGGTCCGCGCGGTCATCAAATCTTTACAGAAACTTTATAAACCGCCGGTACGGTGGCCCGGATGTGGCGTTCTTTGCTCCTCACCCTGGGCCTCGCCGCCCTGAGTTTCTCCACCGCTGCGACCGTGACGGTCAAGCCCGGCGACACGCTGTACGGCATTGCCCGGCGCCAGGGCGTGAGTCTGGAGGCGCTGCTGGCGAAGAACAAGGGCCTGAATCCGCAACTGGCCCTGAAGGTGGGGCAGGTGCTGCAGCTGCCAGATCGGTCTGCCACCACCCGCGCGGCGACCGTGACCGCCACAGGTGGGGCCACCGTGCGGCCTGCGGGCATCCGCGTGACCGCCGTGCTGCCCGTGCAGGGCCGGCTGACCAGCCCGTATTCGCCCGCGCACCTGGGCCTGGATCTGGCGGCACCAACCGGGACACCGTTTGTGGCGGCCCGTGGGGGTCGCGTGACCGAGTCCCAGTTTGATGCACGGACTGGCTGGGGCTGGACGATCGTGCTGGACCACGGGGACGGCATGACGACGCGCTACAGCCACAACAGCGCCAACCTCGTGCAGGTGGGTCAGACCGTGGAGACCGGGCAGGTGATCGGCCGGGTGGGCAGCACCGGCAACAGCACGGGGCCGCACCTGGACTTCCGCGTGATGGTGGACGGCAAGGTCATCAACCCCATGGGCCTGTACTGAGCGGCGCCCGTGGAGAGGGAAGGCGCATAGCCCTACTCCTTCAGCGTTTCTTGAGGCGCGCCCTCAACTTTACAGAAGCTGAACACGCGCGGCCCAGGGTGAAAGCGCCCTCTCCCCCGGGAGGGCCGCGTGACCACCGTGGTCCCGCGTCATTTCACGCCCTGGAGGCCCCCGATGGACACCCTCACCCGCATGCTCAACACCCACCCCAAGGCCAGTTCCATGGACGCCGCCCTGCTCGCCACCTGCCTGCAAGCATGCCTGGAGTGCGAGGCGGTGTGCTCGCTGTGCGCCGACGCGTGCCTGAGTGAACACGAACACCTGCACCACCTCACGCACTGCGTCAGTCTGAATACGCAGTGCGCCGCTGTCTGTCAGGCCACCGCCAAGGTGCTCGCGTCATCTGGGCAAGGCGACGCGCAGGTCCTGCAGGCGCAGCTGGAGGCCTGCCTGCGCGCGTGTCAGGCGTGCGCCGAGGAATGCGAGCGGCACGCGCAGGAGATGAACATGGCGCACTGCGCCGTGTGCGCCGAGAGCTGCCGACGTTGTGAGCAGGCCTGTCAGGCGCTACTGGGGAGCGTGAACGCATGAAGCGCATGCTGTTGACCGCTGCCCTGCTGACCTTGAGCTCCGCCCAGGCCGGTGGAATGGACATGGCCATGCCCGGCATGACCCACATGACGATGCCGATGACGCCTTCAGCGTCTGTGCCGGGGCTATCCCAGATGGGGCTGCAGATGCAACTGGACATGCGCATGATGATGATGCCGATGATCAGTGACCTCGCCCGGTTGAGTGGGCGGTCCTTCGAGCGGGCGTTCATGTCCATGATGATTCCGCACCACCAGAGCGCCATCGACAGCAGCCGCGCCGTTCTGGAGCGCGCCAAGGATGAACAGGTGCGCGCGTGGGCGACCCAGATCATCGCGGACCAGACGCGCGAGATTGCTGAGATGCAGGCCCAGCTGCGCGCGTACGGCGGGCCGAATCAGGCGGTAATGGCGCGCATGGTGCAGATGAACCGCATGATGGACATGCCCGCCATGATCCGCGCGTCAAGCATGCCGGAACGTACGTTCCTGGAAGGCATGCTTCCGCACCACGCGGCCGCCAACGAGAAATCGAACCTGGCCCTGCAGCGGACGCAGGACCCCTTCGTGTTAGAGCTCGCGGAGAAGATCATCACCGCCCAGGCGGGCGAAATGCACGACTTCCAGGGGTGGCTCAGAGCGCATTAAGGCAGGGCCACAAGGCGACCGGCATGGACGATCAGCCGGTCGCCTTGTGCGTTACAGGACGAACATGCCCCTGAGGGCCTGCCGGACTGGCTCGAACTCCGCTTCGGTCAGTCGGCCGAGTCGGCCGGTGATGCGCGCCTGATCCACGTACCGCAGCTGATCGGTCAGGGCGACGCTGTCGCGCGAGAGGCCACCACATCCGCGTTGGTACAGGGGGTACAGCGCGGCGCGGCGCCCGGTGAAGTGCTGGATGCGGGACGTAAAGGGCACGACGAGCAGGCCGGGAAAGCGGGGCGCGGCAACAAAATCCGGCACCGCCACGATCAGGGCGGGCCGGAAGCCGGACTGTTCCGTGCCACTCGGCTGGTGCGCCGCGAAGTTCACTTCCAGCACCACACCCAGGGGGGCGGGGTACGTCAATCCTCACCCATGTCCCAGCCCTGCCCAGGCACGTACCGGAACGGCTTGACCGCCGGCCGCCCCTGCGGCCCCCAGTCGTAAGGTTCGCTCAGCAGTAGGTCTGGGCTCGTGAACATCTGGGTGTTGCCTGGGTGTCGGTGGAGGGTGCCGCCTCCCAGCGAAAAGCCCTGGGCGAACGGCAAACGGATCACAGGGGCCAGAAGGGCGCGCCGCTGCAGCTGCCGGGCCTCACGTGTGGTCAGGCGGAGCAGGGTGCCACGGACCGCTTTGTGTTTGCCCCGAAGCCGAATCTTGATGGTCATGCTTGCTCACCCCCTTGCGGTGTCCCTGCAGTGTACGCCCATGTGGAAAAAGGTGTGTGGGGCGCGCAGCGTTTCAAGCGCTTACCCTTGGGTCTGGTGCCCACGGCTTGATCACCAGTCAGGCGGCTCACTAGTGGAAACCTATTCATTGCAGCGCGCGCGGCTGGGCGACTGGACGGTGGGTGGGGAGCCCGGCGCCTCTCAACTGGGGGAGTGGCCCTTCAGCGCGTGCTCTGCCGCGGTCTCAGCCCAGCTCAAGACATCGGCCTGCGTGTCGGGCGCTGTCACGAGACGCGATCTGCCAGCGCACAGGGCACTGAAGGCCGCACAAGGCGGATCGTCAACAGGCACAACATTCACTGTTGGCATGTCACGTGGTGGCCTGTTCACCTGGGCCTTGCCGGCGTGGGCGGGCGCCCCCACCTCATGCTCCAATACGGCATGGCGCGCGCCACTCGCACCCTGAATCCCCTGCACTTTGAAGATCTGGAGCCGCACCGTTTTGAAGATCTGGTGCGGCAGCTGGCCTACGATTACCGGCCCTGGGCCAGCATCGAGGCCACTGGCCGGGGCGGCGCAGATGACGGCATCGATATCCGGGCGTTTGAGCAAGGCATCGTTCCCTCATTTGAAGAGGCCGACGAAGAGGACCTTCCCCTTCTCGTGGATTCACGGCGGCTGTGGATTCTTCAGTGCAAGCGGGAAAAACGTATTGGCCCCGCGCAGGTCCGGCGGTATGTCGAGGAGAGTGTGCCGGGGCCAGAAGTGCCATATGGGTTCATCCTCGCAGCGGCCTGTGACTTCAGCAAGAAAGCCTATGACGCGTTCCGCGCCGCCCTGATTGGCACTGGGGTGCAGGAATTCCATCTCTGGGGAAAAGCGGAGCTGGAGGACATGCTGTTTCAGCCGAAGAATGATCATCTGCTGTTCGCTTACTTTGGCATCAGCCTGCAGACGCGAAAGCGCTCCAAGCAGAATGAACTGAGATCCCTCCTGACCTGGCGCAAACGAATTCTGCGCGCTCTCGACAGTGAGCGCGGCGTCATTGGGCAAGACGTCCTGCTGCTGGATGCGGACTGCCAGGACTACCCTCTCATGGACGAGGTGCCAGATTTCGAGACCGCTCAGCCGTGGGGCATCTTTAGAGTCAAGCTCATGCATCCACAGCACTTCCTGGTGCTTGAAGTGGCGCGGCACCTGGCGTATGCGGATGATCAAACGGGCGAGTGGGACGTGTTGGAAGAGGGTGAGGTTCCGGTCATTCGTGAGCAACTGTATGGTGGTCCACCGAGCGTCCGCACCCCTGAGACGAGCCGCTGGTACCGGGTCTGGGAAGAGGCAGTGCCGCGAGCGGCAAGGGCCGAATACGTCACGATGGCGCGCCTCCCCCTCGAAAGCATTGTGGGCCTCGTGGAGAAGGGCGATCTCGCCCACGACTGTCCAATTCTCTATATTCAGGTCACGGCAGAGGGACGACTCTTCCCAGAGGAATTCAGCTACCTCCTTGAGTTTCAAGATCGGCACAAGCAGAACCGGACTCTCCTGCCTGATCCGGAAAAACGAATATCTTATTTTAAGAACGCCAAATTTGCGCAAGATCACGCAGCTGATATCAGCTGAATTCAACACACGCTGTTGATGATTTTGATTTGGATGACTTTGACGTCGACGCTGCGGTCTTGGGATTGGTTCTTGATCAGGAGAGCAGATCGGCACGGCGCTTGTGTTTTTCGTAGATAGTCATAATCTAGAGATCATAGACAAGTACGGCAATATCCACATGGACTTCCTCATCCTGACAGTGTCGGAATTGGAACTGCAGTATTCGTCGTTGCTCGTCGATCGCAATATCTTTGGCGTACTGCTGGTGACTCCGCATGCTTTCGATCACTTTTTTCACCACTGATGTTGCGTCTTTGTTGCGATTAAAAATGAGGACGGCAGTCAGCAGGCTCAGTACCCGACAGTTTCTCTGATGCCTATCTGAGGCCCGGACTCCTGTAATTACTGGGTTTCAGATGTGCTCTCAGGCCCGATGCAGGGCGCCCCACGTTCTGGCGCCTGTGTCCCCTGCTCGTACTTGTTCAGGAAAAGTTGGAGCCGTGGGTCATCGGCTTGATTGACTTGAAGTTGCCGGTTCCAGGCACTGATCACCACCGGCGCGGGCAGATCTGGGTAGGGGCTCAGGAGGACATAGCTGTGCCCGTCAACCAATTGTTGGAGTGTCTCCAGATCATTCTTGCTGAGGTCAGGGCGATAGGTGACCCACACCGCGCCATGTTCCATGCTGTGTACAGCGTGTTCATTGTAGAGCGGTCGGTCATAGATGCCGCAGTGTTGCCAACTGCTGTGGTGCACGCCACCCACCGGTGGGGTCTCCTTGTACACCTGTCGTCCAGGTTGATGCAGACCACCTTCATACTGAAAGCTCCGCTCCCCCTCAATGGTGTTGGCTCGCGTACATCCCACCAGTGGGATCATCAGAAGTGCAAGGAATAGGGACCTCATCACTTCAGCCTAACGAGAGGCGTTGCTTTGGTGGGCCGCACATCTGCAGCTGCCTTTTCCTGCGCTCGTCCACCCGCGCCATCACACCGTATCCGCATTTGCCTCAGACGCTTATGAACAAACAGTTTTACGGCAGGCTTGAAAAAATCCTTCACACGCGCGAGAACAAGCTGCGTCTCCTGATGTCCTGGCCAAACTGACCCGTTGCTTCACCGCGCATTTCCCGGAGTTTCGCAAGAACCAGGTGGAACTACTCTCACTGATGGTGCTCGCACTCCTCCAGGCCAAAGATGTGCGGCACGCAGAGCTTGCTGCGCGCTTTTCTGGAAGCGCGCAGACCAGTTCAGTGATTCGCCGTGTGGAACGGTTCTTTGATCGTCACCCATTGTGTCCTGCCGATGTCGCTCGCGTGGTTCTGGCCTTGCTGCCACAGACGCGTCCCCGCGAGTTCATCCTGGATCGCACCAACTGGAAGTACGGCCAGACCGACGTCAATGTCCTGATGCTTGCGGTGATCTGGCGCGGTGTCGCCATCCCACTGCTCTTCGAGTTGCTGCCTCATGGGGGCAGCAGCGATACGGCAGTGCGTCATACGTTGATGGATGACGCATTGTGTCTTCTCCCAGCGTCGCAGATTCGTGTGCTGTACGCCGATCGAGAATTTGTTGGTCATGACTGGATTCAGGGGCTGGCGCAGAAGGGCATTCCCATCTGTGTCCGTCTCCGACGCGATACACACATAGAAGAGTGGAGTGCCCAGGACTGGTTGGGACGTCTGCAGACCGACAGAGCCGGTTTGCTGGTCGAGCAAGTCGAGGTCTACGGTCAGCCGATGAACGTTGTCCTGACCTACACGGCAGACGAAGAAGCCTTGATCATTGCCAGCAACACTGGCACCGTCACCGCCATTCAGGCGCAGTATCGAAAGCGCTTCCGGTGGAGTGACCCCCCAGGAGCGGACCAGGAGGCAAGGCACTTCGCCCCCGTCAGCCCGTAGGCTGACGGCACCGAAGGAGTCCCTATGCCCGGACGCACCCACCGCCGCGAGTTCAAGCTGGACATCG
>NZ_PYSV01000030.1 GCF_003028415.1 Deinococcus arcticus | reverse complement strand
CTGTGGACGCCTTTGCGAGTCATGTCCGTCAGTTCCTGCCGCTCGTGTGCCGTTAACGCCACCACAAACTGTTTCTGTCGCCCCATCCCTCAGCTTAGATCAAGCCAAGCCTGTGGTCATCCACTAGTGCCGCAAAGCGCCCGCGTTCAGGCGGCTGGCGCTTCGTGTCCTCATCCGCGAGACCGGGGACCAGTAGGTCCCCGGTCTCTGTGCTCAAGGTTCGTTCCACTCGAAGGGCGGCGTGTAAACGATGTCCGAATCGTAGTTCTTCAGGATGTCGGGCGCACTCTTGAACGTCTCTTCTTTCGGCTTCAGGTAACTGATTCCAAGGCCGAAGCGCATGTTCTCCGCATCTTTCAATTGAAAACTTCCGTGATATTGCCCATAATCGTCGCCCCACGGCTGACTCTCTACATAGGGCTCAATAGCGTTCGACAGCAGCTCCAGCACCTCGTCACGAGACAGCTTCGAGACGTAGGCGCGTGAACCGTTCTTGGACGCCCCTTTGCCGTAGAACGTTTCGCCGTCAATTTCTTTGAATTGATCCCCAGAGAGGACGCCGTAGACTGCCTCGTTCAATTGATCCACCATCATCTTCGTCTTGTCTCCAGTCGGTTGCACTGTTTCAGCCGGCTGTGTCCGGCAAGCCGTGAGGAAGCAGCACATGATGAGCAGCTTTTTCATCAGCCTCTCCACGCGCGCCAGATGATTTCCAACTGGCTGCGAACCTGCACCCTGACGTCCGGCGAAATGGGAACACCGTTGTCGAAATACGATTTGATGGGCGCATATTTGGCTGGAAACGCCGGCATGGTGCCCGGATAGCCGACGATCGGCCGGGCCTCATAATCCGTTTCCGTGTGATCCATGTTGAGTACCTTGGACAGGGTGACGTCATCCGGGTCCAGGGGCAGCGGCGCCGTGCCGGACAGCAGCGGCTCGGCCCGCGTCTTGAACTGCTCAAAGGTCTTGATGCTTCTGTCGGCCGCCAGATTCTCGATGTGCGACAGCAGGGTGTTGTAGGCGATATTGGCGTACACCACCTCTTCAAAGGGATCTGTGCCCGGCACCAGGTGGAGCTTCCCCGTGGCCAGCTTCCGGTTGCCTTCGGTGACAATCCGGGGGTCCTGAGCCGTGGCATAGCTGCCGCCGAACACCGTCTTCACCTCCTGCACCTTCTGACCCGGTTTGGCGGACAGGGTCGCTTCATCCTTCAGGCCGTTGTCCACGATCTCCTGCAGGTCCGGCGACAGCGTGCGCTGCCCGCGCAGATAGGTGCTGAGCATCGGGGTGACATGCCCAGCGGAGGCGTTCATGGCCGCGTCGTTGGTGAACGGTTTGCCACTGCCTTTGTCCCGGCTCACCCGGTCAAAGTAGTAGATCTGGCCGTCCAGGGGCTTTTCGCCGGCGGTGGGCACCACATCCCCGTCGATGCGGTAATGCCGGGCGGTCACCGGGTCGGCCTGGCCTTTGCCCCCGTTGTAGGCCCGCATCTTGTCCACCATTGCCTTATCAATGTTGGCGGCCTGGAACGTCACCACCTGATCAAATTCGGCCGGGTAGAGGGCTGGAACCAGCTGCGCGATGGCGCCGCCCAGACTGTGGCCGGTGGAAATGGCTTTGCCCTTCACGCGGGCCAGATTGGCCTCGATCAAATCCTGGTTGGGCTGCACCTGGAGCCAGCCAATCTGCGTGGGGCTGGCGTCCCCAATGACGGTATCCACGGTGCCTTCGATGCCGCCGCGCCGGGCCGCCGCCTGCGCCTGCATAGAGCCGCCGTCCGCTTTCGCTTTGGCGGCGGCCGCCTTGCCCTGAACATCGAACTGCACCCCTTCCGTGCCGCGAAACGCCACGATGGGGGTCTGCCAGCGGCCCTTGGCCTTGGGGGTAAAGACGCGCATCTGCAGGCCCCAACGCCCCAGGATCAGCGGGCCGGCGGTATAGCCGAAGTGACTCAGCAGCGCCGCCGGATTGCTGTGGCGCCGCTCGTCCAGGGTGTCGGCATTCATTTCCGCTGCGCTCTGGTTGCTGTACACCAGCCCGACGGCAATCTGCTCCAAGAACGCGTCGAGGGTCAGTGTTTCCTCGTTGACGGGCGGCGGCACAAGAGCCATCAGGGGGCCGCGCACATTGGCGTCCAGGATCAGCTCGCCCAGGGCGGCGCTCAGCGTCTTGCCGCCGTTGCGCTTGGCATAGGCGGCGGCCACCGCATGCCGGTCCTTGGCCGCCACGGCGCCCAGCATGGCCTTGAGCACGGCGGCCGCGTGATTGCTGAGGTCCAGAGCGTCACGTGTGACCGTGGTCTTGAGCCCCACGGGCATGGGGGAGAGCGAGAAGCCCAGCCCGGTGTGGGCTTCAGAGAGCTTTCTCGTGTGGCCAGTGGTCAGGTCCTGGGCCGCCGCCGGGCCCATGAGCGCTGGCGTGACACTGTTGGCCAGGGCCCCCTGCCACCAGCTCAGCCCCTCGCCGGTGGGTCCCAGGTTCTGGACCACCGAATTCTTCATCGGAACCTGCCTGGTGTGGCTGTCGATCCACTGGTCAAGCAGTGCGGCCTGCTCGGTAGGCTTGCCCGCCAGGGCCTTCATTTTGGCAGCGCTGCGCTGCATTTCCGCCTGAACGGCCGCTGGCAGGGTGGAGACGGGGGGACGGGCCGGCGCAGCAGCGGTGGCCGATGCCTGAGGTGCATTCGCAGCCGCTGGCGCGCGGCGGGTGGTGGATTCGAGCATGGAGCCTCCTGTCTGCAGAGTACGTGAACCCCCTTCACCTTAGGAGCACATCTGACCACAGGCGCATTCAGCATCCATCCATCTTGGTGAGGTGTGCAGGTGGCTGACCATCAATGGGTTGACCGGTTGGTCACGGCTCACCTGCCTGTCGAGTTTCAGTGGCCATGAGGGGCAAACTGCTGGTGGAAAAGGTAGAGGATCAGGTCGCGAAACTGGGCCCCAAAATCATGAAGCGCGAGCAGATGGAGGGGCGCCTGGGGGCGCTCCAGACCAAGGTCTTCACCACAGGAGCACTGTCCATCACGCGGGAAGCTTATACCCTCTTCGTGCAGATGGGACTCAAGGATTGGGAAGCCAACACACGCATCGACTGCGACAAACGGAAACTCGCCGTGGAGAACCCGGCACCTGAGGAATGCAGGGTGGTGGCCTCGCAGTTCCCAGGTCTGTGGGCCGCGTGGTGGCCTGGAGTCCGGAAATGAGAGGGGTCGTCTACATCGTCCCTGCCGTGCTGGTCGCCTGTGCACCCACGGGAGGACAGCTGGAGAAAACCGAATTGCTGGACATGATGCGGAGCCTGGCCACCGAGAACCTGGGCCTGACGCCCATCACCTGTGCGGACGCCGCCTTCAGGCGTGATCCCACCAATGCCTGCTACGCCGCGCCGTACAGCGCCGACGAGTTTATGACCAAGGCAGAGACGCTGCTGACCAGCAAGGGCTTTTCCAGTGTGACCGGGTGGCGCGATGACTACGGGGTGGCCAGCACCGCAGTGCAGTACCGAGGCACGCCGCAACGGATTGGCATGTACTACGCCCGGCCGACCAGTTTCTGGGATCAACCCCGATATGCGGAGCTGCGCGCCTTGAAAGCGCAGGGACAGGTCATGGTCAGTGTGAGTGAAACGGACCCTGCTGAGCGCGCGGAGTGAACACCAGAATGTCGCGGTAGCGTTCCCGTGCATTTGGGCGCAGCACCCGCTGCGGCTGTAAAGCCTCCTGACACGCCTTGGTGTACCCCGCGTCCGCAGAAGCAAGAACAGTGCTCTTGAGAACGCTCTGGCAACTGAAGCCCGGTAAGCGAATGAGCCGTAACCGACTGGCAGCCCTGCCGCCACCGTTTTCCCTCAGCGTCATCGGTTACGCCTTCCGGCTGTAGCGAGCCGTTCAGGTGGCGTGACGCCCCCTACGCCCGGGCGAGGCGCTGTTGGCGGGGCAATAGAGGTGATAGGGGAGGAGGCTCTTGGGCCTACACAGGCCAAAGGTCATCGGATTCAGGCGCCGCACACCGCAGGTGCACGGCACGAGCAGGCCTGGCCAGCACGTTGACCAGGCTCGGCAGGGGCAGCCGGCGGTGCGTCACGGCCGCACCTGCGCTGCGCGGCCCGCACCGTGCATGCTTTGATGGGGTGTGGACATCACCCTGCTGATCGTTCTCGTGCCGCTGATCATCTTTCTTGGCGGGCTCGCTGCCCTGTTCCGGGTCCGCAAGCAGCGGCGCCTGCTCTGGCCCGCGCTCGCGGCGCTGCTTGGCGCGCCCCTGCTGCTGTTCGTGGCCGCGACGATCTGGGAGAGCACCCTCAGTCCAGAGGAGGCCGCCAGATATACGCTGCCCCAGGCCGGCACGGCGGCCAGCCGCGCCGCGAAGATCTCTGCGCCCCAAGCTGCACCCGGGGTTCCTGAAGAGGCGCGCCAGTTGGCCGTGATCGCTGGTCGCCGGCCCCCCGACGCGGAAATTGCGCAAAAGGTTGCGCAGCTGAACCGGCTCTGCCCTGACAGGACGCCCAGCACCGCTGACCTGGTGGTGAATCTGCGGCAGGTGGTGGCCGAGCGGACGGGCCGTGAGCCTGACATCGTGGCGGTCCTGGATCAGTTCATCAAAGCCCAGGACGGGCCAGCTGCCGCGCGGAAGGTACCCTGTGTGGAGACTGGGGGCTTGGTGGCCAGATTGATGGTGGACGGCTTGTAGGCCACCAACGCGCCCGAGACCGTGGACTTGGTGCCGTTGGCATGTCGCTGAGCAGGCTGTGTACAGATGAGGTGGACCTTTTGGGCCGGGCCCCACCTGCAAGCCGGTCGAAGTCGTGGCTTCCAGTGCTCGCCCGTCGATGTTGCCCAGCTGTCAACAGCAACCGCTCTTCAAGGGTGGAGATCTGCTCTGGCGCCGGGATTCTGGCGACTGAACCTGAGCGGAGTTGCGGGAAAGCGCAGCAGGTGGCCTGTCAATCAGGTCGCCTGCTGCATCGCCTTTGGCCAGAAGACCAAGGCTGCGGTTTGAACCCTTCGTCTGACGGCGACGGAGATGGGTGTTCAGGTGTGGCGGCGAAGGTTGTCGACGCGGCCGTGTAGGGCGAGGCATTCCTTGCCTACACTGGCGTCATGCCAACGACCATCCTGCGCCTCCTGGTCACCATTGCGTTCGTGCCGGTGGTCGGCGGTGAACCCCTCACGCCTGATTCAAGGACCGCGCCCTGAACCTTCTGGCGTTCAACAACCGCGACCGCTCTCTAATGGGTGGGGATCTGCGTCCAATCGCCGTTGCGGTGGTGTTCAAACGGTGAGCACGTCCGTCAGGTGTTTGGCTCGCTGGCGCGCCCTCACGCTTCTGGCCTGCCAGCTTCTGCCTGTTGCGGTCTTTCTCGGCAGTGGATATGTTCGCCCCCGTCCACCAGCAGAGGCGGGGGCAGCCAGCTCCTCTTATAACCTCGTGATGTTGTTCGGGGGCCTCCTGAGCATCGCGGTGGCGTTGGGGCTCTACAACGCTCTTTATGAGTTGATTCGTCGGACGTGGGGTTGGCCACGTTGGCTGTATGTCGTGATCGGCGCTGGGATCTTCCTGACGGTGCAAGGTGTGACCGGTGGGCTGACGGACGCCTCCAGCGCCTGGACGGGAACAGTTGAGCCCTTGCTGATCGCGGGTCTACTTGACGTGGCAATTTACTCGGTCGTCACCAGGGGTGTGTCCCGGACCCAAACGGTGTAAACCAGGCAGGGACCGGGCGTGCGTCACCATGTCCCACAGCTCGCGGGCTCGGCACCCTCAAGCGTATACCCCGACTGGACAGAGCACTGATTCCGTGACGAAGAGCGTGCAGCACGCAGATATCAAACGACCAAATCCTGAGCGGGAATTTCTGTTCCAACTCTGGTGTCACCCCCTTTACTGCGCGCCGCGCGGCGGATCGTCACGATTGATGGCCCCAACCCGTGACACTCCCCCCCGGGCGTCGCGCTTTCCTGGGGTTGAACACGTGGTTTCTCCTGGCCAGCTGGAGCAAAACGTCAAGAGTGGTGCCCAGGCCCTGAGAAAGGTGTGGGACGCTTGGCTTCGCGAGGACAGCCCATATTGGGCTTTATCCGGCCACTGGGCCAGCTCCGTCTGGGCCGCTTTCGGTGGACGCCACCCTCCCCGCCCAGGAGCCGATTGAAGAAACACTCGGTACGCCCGTGACGCTGCAGGAGGACGTCAAAGGCAACTCTGTGCTCGTCGCCGGCCCGCCACAACCCGCGCGTGACGCCGCTTACGTCCACCTGCATCTGATCAAGGTTGCCGGTGGCGCAGGGCATCGGTCAACAGATCGCTGAATTTGACAGACCACGAGCGAATGGATTTGCAGGTGACAACACTCCCCCTTCCCTCAAGCGTTGCTTTCCGGCCCGGTCACTCAGCGTCACCCGGTGGTCCAGCCACACGGCGCAGCTGATCCCAGCAAGGGAAAATCAGTTGCCAGCGAGCATCTCACCGTTCAGCCCCACATCACCCTCTCCCAACAACTTGCCACAACCGCCAGCAGGCAAGCTGGCCTGATCAGGCGGGTCAAGCAGCGTAAGGCCCGCGACCGTCAGGCCTTCGCCCGCAGCCGCCTCAAAGAGCCACCGCCGGTCTACCAGCGTCACCGGAATGCCCAGGGTTTCCCCGCGCGCCTCAGCTGGATGTTGCCCAGGCAGGAAGGCGGCAATCAGCGCTTTCATCCAGCTGGCCTTGACTGCGCCGTGCCCCGGTACTCGGACCAGATCCTCCTGGCTCACGGGGCCTGGAGGGCTGCCGATCAGCATCAGCGGTCGGGCGCGCGGCATCAGCACCACCCGCGTGCCGCCTGCTGCCAGCACCTGGGCCAGCAGCGTGGCGAGTGCCTCAGCAGCGGCCAGGTCGAGCGCAGCTTCGGTCTTCACGACTGGACCATACCAGAGTGCGCTGGCAGCGCTGATCACTGCCTCGTGACGGCCGAATGACCTCACACGGCCACTGCCTTGCGGCTGCCCTCGCGACCGCCGCGAACCCGACACTTCGTGTCTCTGGGACCGTCCAGGTACACCTGGAACGCCCTTCGTTTGCCCGGAAAGGCTGTATCGTCCCAGTCGGCAATGTGAAGCGCATGATCGTGCTCAAGCTGGCTGAGCACGAAGAAGCGGTGCCCAGACAGGCCAAGGCTCAGCGTAAGCTGGTCATTCAGGCGCTGCTGGCGACAAAGGACATCGAGGCCCTGGAAGGCCAGTCGCGCAAGCAGCGCCTCAAGGCACTCGACAGCCTGAGCTGAAGTGCAGAGCCGTTCATGAAGGGAGCCGCCTACAGCTCCCCCTTCTTCGTCCCCCAGCGCAGGGCCTGACGACCACGTCCTGGGCCCTGCGGCTGACATGAGTCCCCTTGCCCAGCGTCCATGCCCACCCTGAGGTCAGCCCATATCTCGGCAAGTGAATCGACCCGCCGCGATGGGTCCGAAACCTGACCGAACAGAAGATGGCTGTGGAAGCACGAGACCTTCCGAACATAGGATGTCCAGGCGTGTGCGGCTCTTGCGGACCTGAACAGTCCGGTGAGGTCCTGGAGCGTAGGGCCGCAGCAGTGCGGGTTAGGCGGCGCCTTAGATACCCCATGATGGGACGCATGGGTTCAGGCCTCTCCTCTCTCGTCCTGGCCTGGTCACGCCACGCGCGCGGCTGGGCCCGCTTGAGCATGAAGACCAAGCGCCGCGTGTCGGTGTACATGTGCCTGGGCACTGTGGTGGTGCTGGCCTTCACTGGCCTGGTCATCATGGCTTCCCTGGGCATGGGCCTGTTGGGGGGCCCAGCGGCCATGGAAGTGATGTGGCGCGAGCTCACCGGTGAGCCCTGGGCCCTGATCGTCACGGGGCTCATGGCCCTCTGCGGCGTCTGGCAGATCTGGGCGTGGGGTAGCCACCTGCCGGTCGCGCCGGTCTCGAGCGTGGTGTTCGCCGGACTGCTCCTGATGCCCTGGCGCGAGGGAGCGCCCTGGGTCCTGCTGCTGCTGGCGCCGGCCATGTGGCTGTCTGTGCAGGCATGGAGGTTAGGCAAGAGGCCTGGACCGGCCTGAAGAACATGTGGTCAACTCGCTGTCAGGGCACAGCAGCATTGAAATGGATGCCGCGGACCTGGCAGGAAAGCGTGTGAAAGTCCGACTGGCGCAGCCAGTGGTGACCTTCTGGCACAAGGACGGGTTTCCCAGGTGTCGACTTCGGCAGGGTGGACTGTAGGAAGTTCCTCTGCGCCTGCCCGTTTGGGATGAGGCCACCACAGTCGTGCCATCACGGAAAAAGCCACGGAGAAGTGGGGACAGAAAACCCAGTACTGGGTTCTGGCAAAACCGGAGGGCGCAGCTCTTTCAGGAGATCCGGGGGAGGCCCGGCATGGTGGCCTGCAAAGCGGTCAGGCGCACGCTAGCCTGTGCGGCATGCGGCTCTCATCGGACGTTCCTGACGGGGCGGCAGAACTGTTCGCGCCCCTGGGCGCCGAAAGGCGCCGCATGACCCCCACGCCGGAGCTCCTGGAGCGGGCCATGACTGACCGTGAACTTCTGCGCGCGCAGTTGCGCGCCTGCGTGCGGGGCGGCCCGGTGCATCCTGGCTGGTCTCCTCTCCAGGACGTCGCGTACGGACACGTCATGGCGCAGGAACCAGAGGCCCTGGCCGCCTGGAGTGTCTTGATGGCTGCGGGTATGGTGCGTCATGAGGACTCGGGCGTCCCGGAAGAGGCCCGACTCGAAGCGGCCCAGCGGGCTATGCGCCAGGCGGCCGTGGATGGCCTGGTGAGCGCGCAGGCGCGCCTGGGCACACTCCTGATCATGAACCTTCCCCCAGAAGGCGAGAAAGCCCAGGTGCCCGTGAAAGAGGCCGTCCGCTGGCTCGAGCAGGCGCTGGAGATGGGTCAAGCGCTGCTGGAGGCTGGTGAACCGGACAGCGACTGGGTCCGCGAGTGCATGAACGGCGCGCGTCTGACCCTGGGGAGCATGCTGGCCCTCGGTATTGGGGCCGAGCGCGATCTGGAGCGTGCACGTGAACTGATAGAGAGCGCAAGGGGTTCCTTTCCCATAGAAACTGAGCTCAACCTGGCGGTGATCACCCTGCAGGCCTGGCCTGCAGGGCCAGGCCGCCCAGCGTCGGCGGCGGCCCGGCGCACCCTCAAGGCGCTGCGCGGTGACCCCCTCATCGGCGCCAGCGCGGCACGCAGCCTCGCCTGGGCCCGACTCACTGGTCGGGGCGGCTGGCCACATCCACTGGGGGCGCTGACGGCGACCCGGCAGGCCCGCCGTCTGGAGGCCGCCTGGCAGGTCCAGAAAGCCCGTGAGCAGGAGGAAGCCGCCCAGATCCTGCAGGCGTGGCGCGCCCGGCACGGCAACCCTTGGGCGCCTGGGCCTGGGACAGCGCCTGGCGCCTGAGCACACCAGCGGCCCTGCTCGCCGTCCAGGAATTCCCTCACCAGGCTCTTCCTCTGGCGATCATCGACCCGGTCCTCCGGCGTGATGAGCCTGCTCCGGGCGATGACTTCGTCGAGCAGCGGCTTAAAACAGCAGATCGGGACTATGTCATTGTCCAGCTGCTGGAGCATCTGGACAACCTGGATGAGGCGCGCAGCGAGATGCGCCGCAGCCGCGCCATTCCCGGCCTAGTGACCATCAGCGAGTATGCCCTCCATGTGCCGGCAGGCGGCCTTCCGGCACTGTTCGGGTTGAGCGCTCAGCCGACGACGCTCTTTATCTCCCGTGAGGCTCGCCAGGCGCTCGCCGCAGCCGGGTTGGCCGGACCGGTCTACCTGCCGCTGGCCGGGTACCAGAACGGTACGGGCGACGAGACCGACGTCCCAGTGCCTGCCCCCACCGTGCCTGAGGGGGCATAACGGCTCAGGTGATCCAGTGGCGCCGTGCCGGGATCCAGGCTGTTGATCAGGGGATGGATCTGAGGGCGTGGGGCATCACTGCGTCGTTCAGGCCTTGCCCGGCCACCCGGGCAGGCCCAGGGACAGGGGAGAGGCGCACGGATGGCGTAGGCCAGAATGGGCATGGGAACCTGCTTCTGGAATGCCTATGCTCCCAGAACGTGCAGAGCGGCGAATTCTCCCTTCCTTTGGCACTTCTCTTCACGCTGGGCGTTCACGCGTCCGTCAGTGAGGCCCGTGAAGCGCTTGAGCGTCACCTCGCGTCCGCTCACCCAGCATGGCGTGTGTGGCTCTGGGACCAGCATTCACCACGTTTTCAGGCCTACCGGGAAGTGGAGCGGCGAGGCACCCTGTACCACGCCACCGTCGATGTCGAGCTGCAGGGTCAGGCAGGTAGCGTCTGGACCGTCCACGCTGGCCTCCTATACGAGAAGCTGGTGCGCCGATCAGATCCGCCACTGAAAGGAATCCGCCCTGAACTCCAGAGCCTGGCGCAGGTTCTGGCCTCTGGCCTGCCTTCCCACGAGCTCCTGTTCATCATCCGTGCGATCGAGAAGCCCCTCTCAGATGACGAGGCAGCCTTGCTGGCCCTCCAGCTGCCTGACGCTGGAGAGAACAGCGACCTCGCTCCGGTGGCCCAGGCCCTGATGGCGGCCATTCAGACGGCCGCGTCGTGGGCCGGTGTGGTCCTTTCAGACGTGCCGGACCGGCCCAATCATTGGATTCAGGCGTTGAAGGCAGCGGCCACGCGGGCCCTTGGCCTGGACGGCAGCTGGATTCGGGCGCGCCACCTGCCACCTGACTTTCCTGACGCCCTGCTTCCAGAAGCCCGGCCGAAATGGACACTGGAAGAGGCGCAAGCTCTGGGGTGGCACTTTGCTGGCATGCACCGCGCTGGGCTGTATGACGAGGGTCCGAACGGGTGGTACGAGCGGTGGGAAAGCCTGGCCAACCCGAATGAATCGGCGACCGTGCTGCTGGCGCAGGACGCACGGCAACCCTGGCACTGGCAGGAACAGGACCCGGGCGTTACCTCCTTGAGGGAGGGCATCGACGACGTGGTCTGGCGGGTGCAGGAGCCGGCCTTCGCGAACGGGGAAGCCAATGAGGACGAAGCGGGCCTGACCCACATGGCGGACCTCTATGGGTGGAACGGCGTCTTTGATGCGGTGATGCACGTTCTGCGGGACGACACGTGCGTGGAGAACTGGGCGACGACCGCCGCGACCCTCTGGTGTCTGCAGGACCACTGGCCTGAGCGCCGTGCGGGCAGTGATGACGTGTGGATCGGCCATCTGTACCACGCGGTGGACCGCGCCGCCGTGCTGGGCGTGAACCTGGAAGAACGTGACTTCGAGAACCTCGCGTGGAGCATCACCATCAAGCTCCGCAGCCTGTCCTCCCTCTTTGAGTACGAGCCACGAGAAGATCCTGGGGTTCAGGCTGTGATGGGCGTTCTCGCTCGCCAGGAAGGCTGAGAAGAAGCACGGCCCCGGTCTTCAGCGGCCTGTCTGCGCCTCATTTGAAGCGGAGGAACTCGAGCTTCTGAGGTTCGGGCTTCACAACAACGGCCTGCCCCACAGGGGGCACCTTGTACGCGTGAACAGCGGGAAAATAGAACGCCCCGTACCGGCGCAGGGTCTGTGCCGTGTAGCGTGGCGTGGGCCCTTTCTCAACTTTCAGCAGCATCTGAAAGCCGCCCCGCACCTGTCCGCCCTCAGGCCACACCTCATTGTCTTCCTGGAATCTCAAAGCTTCCATCTGGGCGCCCGAGGCCGTGAATTCAAGCATCAACAGCGAAGAAGACCGCTGTGCGTTGTCTCCACAGGCAATGACAAAGGCCAGTTCCCGCCGTCCATTGAGGTCCACGTCTCTGAGGGCGTACACCTGCCGAATGACGCACAGCGAGAAGTTCGTCGTGGGCCTGAGGTACCAGACCTCGCGTCTGGTGCCTTCGCCAAAGACCACCAGATACTGCATGCCTTCACCCTTGCCCAGGTCCACGAGGGTCAGCCGCTCTGGGCGGGCGCTGCGCCACGGCGCGACCAGCGTGAACTGCACGTCACGCTGTGTCAGGGCGCCCAAGTGGTCATACCGCTGACCCGCTGGGAGACCGTACAGGGCGTTCAGGCGCCGATTTCCCGCCTCCCAGGTGCGCAGCCAGGAAATGAGCCGTCCAGCCTCGGCGCGTTCCGCCTGGGTCAGGTGCTGTACCGGTGAGGCCGGACGTGGGTCATGCAGCAAAACCGGTGTAGCACCAGCCAGCAACACCGCGCTGGACAGCGCCAGGCACAGGATGCGAGCAGGGGTCCTCAGATGAGGGGAGACCATGCGGGCATGCTACTGGTGGCTTCTGGGCCGCGCTGCCTCACGTGAGCCATCAGGGCCTGATGTCATTCACAGGTTCTGGACGACTTTCAGCGCCTGACCGACGGTTGGATCTCCCTGTCGTCCCCGCGTGTGCAGTCGGGTGAGAAGGTGCGGACAAGAACCACCAATCACGGGCCTGGTCGGCGTTGAAGAAGATCATTGCAGCGCACCGGAATCTTGCGGCGCCCGGTGTGGAGGCGAAAAGCCCCACTCGCTGTAAGGCACGCCTTGCAGTGCAAGCGTGAGCGCGTGGCGGACGTAGGGAATCATGGTCGTTGGCAGGTCATCGGGCCTGAACCAGTGCAGGCCCGCGCAGTACTGCGGTTCCAGATTCACAGGCTGACCCGTCCAGGTCCGAGGCCGGAAGAACAGGCCGTACCGGCTTTCGCCGCGTTCGTCCTGCAGATGGGTGATATGCACGAGGTCGAGGTCATCGGCGCAGAGGTCCAGACCTGCTTCTTCACGTGCTTCGGTGACCGCTGCT
Source organism: Deinococcus arcticus (assembly GCF_003028415.1). Classification (NCBI taxonomy): domain Bacteria; kingdom Thermotogati; phylum Deinococcota; class Deinococci; order Deinococcales; family Deinococcaceae; genus Deinococcus; species Deinococcus arcticus. The sequence goes on along the minus strand of NZ_PYSV01000030.1, from coordinate 6,996 downwards.
GCTGTGGAGGACTGTCCTTCATCGACGTATCCCGCCACCAGGGCGTACTGCCCGTCCGCGTAGCCAGTGTTCTGCCGCAGGAGCAGCAGCAGTTGTCCATCGCGTTCCAGAATCAGGTGGACGTTGGCGTACATCCGGGCAGGCTGGGGGCGCGTCATGGGAACCTCAGGAAAGCACGGGAAGGAAGAATAGATGCGCCACCATCTCTGTGGTGCACCTGGTCGTGACGCCTCGCCTCCTGAGACCAGCACGGAATTTTCCGGATCAGGCGGTGCCTTCAGATGTCAATGCAGGCGCTATGCACGCAGCCAACGAACCAGTCCATTCACCGTTCACCGTCAAATTCATCAGAACGCAGAGGGCATGAGGGCGAGAGGAGCCTGGATGCAAAGACGACGACACAGAGCGGGCGTCATCGGTGTGGTGAGTGCTCCACCAGTGACCTCACCTCACCGTGCCAGCGGCAGAGGCGGGCGCATGAGCGGCGACCGTGCTGTGCCGGCTGACATAAAGGAACGTTCGGTGATGCGGGTGCTGCTGGTGGAGGATCACCTCCCGGACGCGGTGCTGCTGGAGGAATGGCTAGAGCTGGCGGGCCTGGCGTGGGAGGTGATGCACGTGGAGACTTTTGCGCCAGCCACCGCTCGCTGGGAACAGGGAGGCTTCGACGCGCTCCTACTGAACCTCGACATCCCAGACGGCTTCGGACTGAACCTGCTGAGGCACGCGCTGCTTAGGCTCGAAGCCAGCGGCTCTCCGGAAAGGAGGGCCACGATCAGGATGAGCAGGGCATAGACGGTTAGCTGCACAGCGGTTGCCCCAAGAACCAGCGACAGCCGGTATTGCGATACGACCTGACATCACGTCCAGCTCGAGGCAGGCGTGTCGGACTTCGACCGAAGTTCAGTGGCGGGCCGCTCCAGGCCCGCCAGAGGGTGTGACGGTCCATGAGCGCAGGCGTTCCAGCGGGGTGGTGACATGCCCGCGAAGGTGGGAAAGTCGCCACGTTATGCCTCACTTCCCCCAGCCCCTTGCCCTGGCCGCTCTCCAGCAGGCCGCCGCCGAGGCCGTTCGCAAAGACCGCCCGCTGTTTTCTCAATGCGGCGAGCGGTCAACCAGCGTCTGACTGGCTCCGGCGAGGGCGGCGAGCTCGTCGGCACGGTTGTTGCTGGCGTCAGTGGCGTGTGCTTTGACCCACACGAAGCGCGTCGTGATTCCAGCCGTCTGCAGCGCCTGCTGCTGGGCGTGCAGCGCCTGCCACAGCGCCAGGTTCTCGATGGCGCCGCCAGGGCGCTTCCAGCCTTTCTTGACCCAGCCTGGCATCCAGCTGGTCATGCCGTCGACGACGTACTTGGAGTCCGAGTGCAGCACCAATTCGCGCACGTCCGGCGCCGCCGCGGCCAAGCGCAGGGCGCCCAGGGCAGCGAGCAGTTCCATCTCGTTGTTGGTGGCGTGTGCTGCGGGCCAGCCCACGGCCAGCGTCCCGGTCACCAGTGCCGCGCCGCCGCGCCCAGGGTTGGGATTGGCGCTGCCGTCCGAATGAACGCTCAGGCGCGTGTGGCGCTCGCCGGGTGTCGGGGAGAGCACAGGGAGCAGGCCCGTGCGCGCTGGATCGAGCTGTGGCAGCCAGTCGAGCCCAGGTCGGGCAGGCACCTCCCTGAGGGAGGGACCTGCGGCCGGGTCTGGTGCGGCGACAGTGTCCAGAGAGGAGGGAGGTGCGGCAGAGGTGAGAGCACTGATCTGGGTGGGTGCACCGGATTCGGTGTCCTCGAGGTGCACGCCCGGCATCAGCACCGCGATGGCGCGCAGGGCCGCGTACGCTTCGGGCGTACAACGCAACGTCAGGGTCAGAGTGGGAGCAGTCACGCCTGATTCTCCTGCTTCATGCCGACTTTTTCAGCGGCAGGTGGCCGAGAATGACGGTGACCGGATCCGGCTGTTCCAGGGCGGCCATCCAGTCCAGCACCCGGTCGCTGAATCCCCCGACGCTGACGAGGCGGGGATGTCGGCCCACGAAGCTGGCCTGATACCCGGCCAGGTTGATCACGTAGGCGCGCCTCTGCCCATCCTCGTCCAGGTACTGGTTCAATCTGCTCCAGGCGGCGTCGGCGACCTGCTCGTCCGTCAGAACGATGACCCGGTCGAAGTGCTCCATGAACGCCGCTTCGAAGGCAGGCACCAGGTAGGTGCCCCCACCCACTTCGGATTCTGTTCTTTGAATCCGTTGGGCCGCCTGCAGGGCGCTGGTCACGTCACTCAAGTCCACGTGTTTGAACCAGGTGCCGAAGCCATAGACCTTGCACTTCGCCTGCCTGCCGATCAATCCACCGAGGGTGCAGGCGGCCTCCATCCGGGACATCGTGCTTTTGTCCGAGACGGCGGCGTACATCGAGCCGCTCAGATCGACGAACGCGGCGGTCTGCCCGGGAAGCTGGCCCAGGCGCTGAGCGGCGTGTTCCATGGCGGTCTCCAGCGCCGAGAGCAGATACGGCGGCACGTCCTGGACCGGCCTCGTGCACCAGGAGGAAGCCGGAAGGTAGACGTTCCTTGTCCACCGCCAGCCCACCTGCACGGACTTGACGTGTTGGGTGCGGACGCTGCGTTCTGTGGGTTTCGGCGCCGGCACCTGGACCCCGAGTTCGATCAGTGCCGTTTCCATGGCGGTGTACCCACGTGCAGGCAGGGCAATGCGTCGGCGCTGCCAGTAGGACACCGCCTGCCACCGGGGGACCTTGGCCCGTCCTGCCACCGCCCTGGGACGCTGCACGGCGTTGTAGGCGCTGTAGAACCGGAACGGCAACTGCTGGCTGCTGGCCACTTCTTCCGGATCGGCGAGCCGCTCGGCCACCGGACGCAGGACGCGCTCGTCCACGTTGAGCGTGACCAGCGTGCGCAGGTTGCGCAGCAGCGCCATATACCCCATGGTCGGCGCGAGGGCGGCCCAGGTATCGGGGGTACTTCCGTCACGGGAAATCACCTGTTCCCAGCTGGCCACCCGCGTGCCTTCCCGGACCGCCCGCATCAGGGGGAGGCGCGCTTTTTCTTCTTCCGTCAAAGCCTTCCAGCCCTGGGTCAGGCTTCGGAAGAGAGCGGCCTGACGTTCATCGACGGGTATGGCGTGCGTGATGCGCAGGGCGTCTCGCTGGCTGAACGCTTTTGCCTGACCTGTGCCGGCGTAGCGGAGGGCCTGGCGTTCTGTCAGGGCATTGAGCCGCTGAGCGACGGCCCTCAGAAACCGTTTGGGGAACTTGCCCCTGGCATGCATGTACGTCAGGGCGTCCAGATGCTCGTCGCCGCGAATCCAGACGGCCTGGGCAGCCTGTTCCGCTTCAGGCAAAGCCAACGCGAAGGTCTCGCAGACCAGCATCGTGGCGGCCTTCCGGAGCATGAGCTGATGGCGGACGTAGGTGGCCAGTGCAGCGAGATATGGTCCACCGTCCGGCTCGGCAGCGATGGCGCGGACCAGCGTCCGGAACCGCGCCAGTGTGGCCGCCTGTCCCTCGTATAAGCTGTCACCGCTGAACAGTTGACTGGCGACCAGCAGATACAGTTCTTCCCGGGCAGAACGCCGATAGGCGGGGGCACCTTCATGGGTGCGCAGGGCTGGGACACCCATACGATGATCCTCCAAAAAGAGTGACGGGCAAACAAAAGCCCGGTCATTGCGTTCGAGAGGCAAGAGGGACCGGGCGCAGAGCGTGGAGGGAGGTTCAGGGGAAAATGGTCACGGGAAGGGGAGAAGACACCGGAGTGCCTCCGACAGGTCAGCCTCAGGCGAAGTGCTGAGGGGAACCTGCAATCTTCGGAGGGGGAAGGAACCGTGATCCGCGCCGCCTGAACGCCCAGAATTTATCGTGTGCCCTTTCCACTCGACATCGGTCAACTGGCTTAACCACGGCAGGCATGTTCACCGGCTTTCTCGACGGCCGCCGAATGAGGGCTCAGCGATGCTGGAAGGGCAGTCCTGCCGGTGACCTGTGGGACGTCCGGGACGGAGGGTGCCTCAGGGCTGGTGGCCTGCAGCGGCAGGGAAAAGCGACTCGAGCGTCGCTGACCCAGCGTCCGCTGGTTGGTGCACGTTCTTCAGACGTACGCACAAAAGCCCTGAGCACCGGCGGTGGGCCCGGCGATCTCAGGCGATCCGTGTGACGTGCGATGGGGCAGGTGCCCCAGCACACGCCGTTGAGCGCACAGGGGAGGGGGGAGGCCGCCAGCATCCCTGCAGGAGCCCCCGCATGAAGACACCGGTTTCGTCAGATCAGCAATTGGTCCTCCCGGACGCAGCACCATTCCAGGGCGTGCGATCCTGGCCCCGTGAACTCACGGCTCCAGCGGACCGGGCCGATGGTTCCCCATCTCCAAAGCGGCGATGAAGCGTCACGCGATGACAGCGCGACGGTCTGAGGCGCCGGAGGCCGAGAACGCTCAGGAAGATGACCGACGAGGCCTGGTGAACTTGGTGACGCCTGCTCACTGGACCCACAACGGCGCCCGTTCCTGCCGTGGCGGGCCCGGCCCAGGGCAGGCAGCCAGATCGGCAAGGTCCCACACGCCCGCTGGAGCCGTAGCCTGTCCTCGCACAACTCCCTGGACGCTGCTGCCTGGGTCACCCTGACAGCAGCCCAGCACTTCGTGCAGGCGGGTCAGGCCGACGGGCCTGGGTGTGTTCTCCCGCCGGGCTGCGGCGGGTCGCCCTCGATGTCGACCACTGCCGTGGTGCCCAGGGGCCCGCACTCGCGCAGGCCCCGATGGATGACCTGCCTCGGGCAGACGTCGAGGGTGACCCAGCGGGCTGGAACTTCAGCTACAACGTCTCGGCTCGCCGCCCAGCAGCCCTGTTGCACGCCTGCGACGCCTGGAGACCTCGGAGCCAGCCGGGCCCCGGCAGGAACGCGGTGAGACGCTGCTTTGACCCACTCGTCTGCCGGGAATTTGACCGTTCGTGTCGGTCTTGAGAGGGCGTCACCGGTTCGGCCGCCCCAACGGCGGCTTTGCTGAGGAGCAGGTACAGTACGTCATGGGCAGAGTTGCGAACTACATCCTCTACCACAACCCGGCCACCATGGGCCGCGGGTTTCGTGGAGCGGTCGCCACCAGCGGGATGATCGCCACCAACAAGGAAGCGGTCGCCGAGCGTGCCGCGAATGAAGGCGGCGTCATCTGGTGCGTCGGCCGCGCTTCGGCGCGCGAGAAACGCTATTTCCTGTATCAGCGGATCGTGGACACGCGGTGCAGCTACGCCAAGGACGCTGAGGACTTCCGGGTGACGTTGACTGGACGAACGACGCTCAGGCAGGGATACGAAAAGGACATCACCGACGAACCGTACTTCCCTCAGGTAAAGAAGCTGCTGAGCCTGGGCCTTCAGAGTCTCGGCGACCGCACCATCCTCGCCGCCTTCGAAGCCGAGTACGAGGAGAACAAAGCAGATTAAGGGACCCCCAGGGCCGTGGCGCTTCACCAGCGGGCTTTTCGGTCCTGACGGCGCCCGCCTGGCGTCCGAACGGAGTGAAGAGCCGGACGCCATTCCAGTAGGAGGGCTCGAGTTGTGCGCTCAGGGCGTGGGCAGGTCGATCACGGTCACTGATCCGAGCAAGGTTCGTGAGCCCACTGCCACCAGCAGGCGTGTTCCGTCCCCCGTGAAGCTCAGGTTTCTGGGGTACGTCACCAGATCCGTGACGCTGGAGATGCAGGCGCCGGTGGTGGCGTTCCACACGAACACCTCGTGTTCGCTCGAACTGCACGCTGCGTACCGCCCGTCGTCGGTCACGCACCAGTGCTCTCCAGCTGCCGCCGCGAAGGGGGCGTCGTCGACCAGGATGTCCGGCGATCGCAGTTCGGCCCCGAATTGTCCGCTCTGGCGATCGTAAACCCGCACGGCACCGGTTTCATCCGTCCCCAGGAGATGACGGCCGTTCAGACTGATGCCCTCCCAGGTGATGCCCCCGGGCAAGCCGAGCGGGGTGAGGTGGCCGTCCTCGAAGGCGAACCACGCCACTCCGTCCGCCGTACGGACAAGCGTACCTGCCGCCGCATACGCGAGAGTCCTGGCCTCGCCCGCCAGTTGCGCCAGCTGCGCGCCGGTGTCGGTTGCGTAGAGCGTGGGCTGCGCGTCCGCATTCACGAGGTACGCCGCGCCACCACGGGCGAGCCCGATATGTGCGCCAATCCCTGCATTGCCCTGGTGGCTGGTCTGTCTCTCGGCCAGGCGCCAGATGTGCGACGGTTCCACGCCAGCTTGACCGGTCAGTGGCCGGCCGGCCAACGCGCGACATTCCTCCGGCGTGGGGACGTCCCACACTGCCGTGCTCAGGTGCAGGCTGTCGTACCCGAGGCTCAAGAGATGCTGCCCGTCGGGGCTGAAGGCCACGGCGATCACGATGCGCTGAGCACGAAAGGTCACCTGAGGCCGTAAGGTCGCGGCGTTCCAAAGGATCACCGTTCCGTCCCAGTGCCCGGTGGCGAACATCGATCCTCCCGGCTGCGCCGCGAGGGCCTGCACGTAATGCGACGAACCGGTCAGGCTCGCGGCCGTTCGTCCCTGCAGGTCCACGATACGAACGTCTGCGCCGATACTCGCGCACACCACGAGCCCGTCTGAGACCGGCGCGGCTGCGCGCGCGGTGGTGTCGAAACGCGCGATCACGGCGCCCTCGCCCGATTCCGGATCAACGAGCGCCACGAGGTCGTCCACCGTCACCAGCAGGCGTCCGTTTCCGGCGAACGTCACGTCGGCGACCTCCTGCGCGAAGCCGATCCGCTGCGTTAAACCGGTCACGGCGTGATGAACGACCACCTCTCCGGACGTGAAGGGGTTCTGGCAACTTAACCTGAGTGAGGCCGGAGTAGCTCAGCAGGTGGCTTGATTCTCAAGCCACCTGCTGCATCGCCTCTCGCAAGCGGAGAAGAGCTGCGGATTGATGGCTTCGTCTGAGGGTGGCGGGAACGGTGGTTCGCGTGTGTCGATGGAGGTTCGAGACTCGGGCGTGCAGGGCG
>NZ_PYSV01000029.1 GCF_003028415.1 Deinococcus arcticus | reverse complement strand
GCTGTTGATCTTTAGATCAACCGAGCGGAGCGAGTCTCGAAAAAAGGACGTTGCACCGGGAGTGGAGACTTTGCGGTGCTCTCCTGCAAAGTCGTAACGTGAGGTGCAACGTCCTTAAGTCCCTCGCCCCTCCCCCAGGCCAACGGTTCAGAAGGGCGCAGCAACGTGTCCATTCCCGGTGCGAGGCACTGTGTTCGCCACTCGCTCTGGTGCGCAGCTGTTCCAGCCCGCTCAGTTGATCTAAAGATCAACAGCGAGGTCCTTAGAACTCCAGGCGCCCGCGTGGGCCGCTCAGGTAGAAGAGCTTTTCTGGGGTCCACAGTTCGTAGGGGTACATGGGGTACTGGCGCTTGAAGCGCCCCACCCGGTCCCACACCTCGCGCGACTCGAAGGGAACCACCAGAATCAGGCGAATCACGCTGTCCTCGGCGTCGTACACGTAGAAGTCAAAGTGGAAGCTCTGCTCGTGGCCCCGGTCAGTAAACAGCGGAAACGAGAAGGGCCGGTAGCGCCACGCCTTGCGCTTGGCACTGAGAATCTGCGCGGCCACGCGCTTGAGGTTGCTGTCGGGAAAGGTCTGCCCTTCGCCGTCGCGGTCCACGAACACGGTGTCGGGGGCCGGGGCACTCAGCTGCACCCGCTTGAGTTCTGGCAGCGGCTTCTTGGTGCCCGGCCGGGCCCCGGCGCGCGTAAAGCCGCCCCGGAAGGGCCCGCTGCGCCCCCCGCTCTGGCTGCCACCACTCTTACTGCCGCCGCTCTTGCCCCCCGCCCTTGGGCTGCCCTCGCCGCCAGGGCGTTCCGGGCCACGTTTGGCCTGTGGCCGGGCCGCCTCTGTGCTGGCCGCGCGTTCGCGCACCGGGCGGCTGGAGTCGCGCGTCACGCCGCCCCGGCCCTGCGCGGTGTTCTTCTTCGGGCCGCGTCCCCGTGATCCTTTTCTAGGCCCCGTCATCCCCGTAGTGTACCGGGAGGCGGGCCACAGGACGCGGGACGCGGGGCCAGGCCACCGCGTCCCGCGTCCTGCACCCTGCGTTCCCTTACTTCGCCAGGCCCCGAATCACATTCAGGTTCACGAACCTGTTCAGGTCCGGCACGTCGCGCGCAAAGCCCGCTTCCTTGTTCAGCACAGCGTATTCGGCCAGCGTCTTCAGGTTGATGTCCCAGGTGACCCGGGTGCGCGCCAGGGCCTTGAACAGTTCGGCCGCGTTGGGGCGCTTGCCGGTAAAGGCGTAAATCTGGTCGGCAATGGCCTTCTGGGCCCCCGCGCTGCTGCCGTTGATGAACCGGATGGCGTTCAGGTGGCCCTGCAGCAGGTCAGACACGACAGCCGGGTTGGCGGCGGCGTACTTCGTGTTCACGACGAGCACCGTGGTGGTGTAGTTCCCGCCTTCCCAGATGGCCTTTTCGTTGGCCACCAGCCGGGCACCCTGCGTTTCCATGATGGCGCCCCAGGGCTCCTGCACCAGCGCGGCGTCTACCTGCTTGCTGGCAAAGGCGGCGGGCATGTTGGCCGGGTCAATGGGCACGATGGTCACCGTGCCGCCTTCATCGGTGGCTTTCAGGCCGTTTTCGTGCAGCAGGTGGCGCAGGCTGATGTCCTGCGTGGAGCCGCGCGTGGGCACGGCCACCTTCTTGCCGCTCAGGCCCTTGACGTTGCGCACGCCGCTGTCCTTGCGCGCCACCAGCACGGCGCCCGCGTTGGCTGCGCCCGCATACACCTGAATGGGCACGCCGCGCATAAAGGCGTTCATGGCGGGCCCGGGGCCCACGTAAGCGGCGTCAATGGCGCCGGCCGCAAACGCCTCGTTGATCTGGGAGCCGTTGGCAAATTCCTTGACCACCAGCTTGACGTTCCCCAGTTCTTTCTGAAAGAACCCGCGTTGAATGCCCACCAGACCGGCGGCGTGCGTGACGTTGGGAAACACGCCCAGGCGCAGTTCCCGGGCCTGCTGGGCGCTGGCCGTGGCCAGCAGCGAAAGGGTGAGGATAGACAGCACAACTCGCTTCATAAAACAAAGCATAGCAGAGAAGTTGAGTCATTTTGTCAACTGATCTCCACTCTGGGGAGAGCGGTGACGGAGCAGTTCATCCAAGGCCCAGCAAGAAAAAAGAACTCCGGGCACCGGGGCCGGGGGGGTGGTGGGCAGGGTCGCCAGCGGTCACGCCCGGGTCACGGAGCTGTCACGGGGGGGCGCCTACGCTGCGTGTCAGACGGAAGCGGGCCGGGGTCACGGTGACTCCACCGCCCGGTGTCCGCACCGCTCTGGAGAGAGCGCCCTGGGAGGGAAGAGACCATGAACCCCACGACCTTCACCCGCCTGCTGCTGGCCCTGCCGCTGACCCTGCTGCTGAGCGCACCGGCCCAAGCCGACACGGTGCCGTCCGGGATGTACAGCAGCTATGCCAGTTCTCTGCAGGCGGGCATGACCAACGGCAATTACCGCGAATTGTTTGCGCCCAGGGTCTACGACCTGAACAACGGCCAGACGGCCCGCGTCACCATGACCCTGCTGGGCGGCGACTACAAGGTCAAGGCGATCTGCGACGACGACTGCGCTGACATTGATCTGGAGGTGCGCGATGAGCGGGGCAACCGCGTTGGCTGGGACTACGCTGCCGACGACGAGCCCATCGTGACCTTCCGGGTGGGCCCCGGGCGCTACACCGTGAATCTCATCATGGAGGACTGCGACTGGACCCCCTGCACCGCCGTGCTGCTCTCCCTGTACCGCTAAGGACGTTGCACCTCACGTTACGACTTTGCAGGAGAGCACCGCAAAGTCTCCACTCCCGGTGCAACGTCCTTTTTTCGATACTCGCTCCGCTCGGTTCATCGGGGGATCAGCAGCGAGCTACTTAAGTCACTCGCTGCCAAGCCCCCGATGAACCGAGCGGGCGGGGACAGCGGCGCCGCAGAGCGAGTGGCGAACCCAGTGCTTCGCCCCGGGAATGCAAACGTTGCTGCGCGGTTCTGAACCGTTGGCCTGGGGCGGGGCACTTGGCTGCACCCCGCACAGGGGCCGCTGACCCAGACAAGGTCGGCGGCCCCTGGATTCGTTTTTCTAAGCGTCGCGGCGCAGGCTCAGGCGGGGGTCGGGGGAGAGGTTGGCCGAGTGAAACGGCTTCATGCGGAACGTCTGCGGAAACAGACGGAAACGGCCGTGCGTGACCGTGACTGCCAGCACCGAGGCCAGCAGCGCCTCGGCCATGCCCGCGCCCAGACAGGTGTGGGCCCCGGCGCCGTACGGCTGAAAGGCGCCCTTTCGCCGGTGCTCGTTGCGTGGGGGCAAGAAGCGGTCCACATCGAAGGCGTCGGGGTTCCTGAACAGGGCCGGGTCGCGCTGCGAGGTGAACAGCGCCATCAGCAGTCGCTCGCCCTGGCGCACCGGGTAGCCCTGCACCGTGAAGTCGCGCGTGGCGTAGCGGGGCAGGGTGTTCGCCACCGGGTACAGGCGCAGCACCTCCAGCACGGCGGCGTGCAGCACCTTCAGGTCGCGCAGCCGCTCGGCAGGCAGCCCGGCCTCCACCACCGGGCGTGCCTCGGCCTGCACGCGGGCCAGCACCTCGGGGCGGCGGTACAGCTCGTACAGGGTCAGCGACAGCACGTTCACCACCGTGTCCAGCCCGGCCACGTAGGGAATCAGCATCATGAACAGCAGTTCCTCGTCGTCCATCAGGTCCGGGCGGGTGTCGCGCAGGCGGCGAAGATCGCTCACGTAGGTGGAGGGCTGCTCGCCGGGGTCCTGGGCCAGCACCTCCCCGGCAAAGGCGCGCGCGCTGGCCCTGGCGCGCAGGTACGCGGCCTTGCGCAGCGCCGCCGGGCGGGCCGAGCCCACCAGATGCACTGCCAGCTGCGTGTGCCAGTAGGTGATGAACTCGGCCAGATGCGGCCCTGGCAGGCGCCCCAGGGTCAGCGTGCCGATGCAGTCCGCCACCAGCCGCTGCGCGAAGGGCACCACTCTCAGCACCTCGCCGGGCGGCGTGCGGTCCAGGGCTTCCCGGGTGAGGGCCGTGACCTTCGGCAGGCCCTCCAGCACGCGGCTCTTGGCAAACCCGGCGCGGGCGGCGGCCCGGTACGCCAGATGGTCCGGGCCTTCCAGCATCGTCAGCACCTGCCGGCCGCCGAACTCCTTGATGATGCCTTCCCACACGCGCCACGCGTTCACCTCGCCGGTGTTGTCGGCCATGGTCTGGGCGGCGGCGGGCCCGGCCAGCACCACCAGCGACTGGTTCAGCACCCGCACCCGGAAACAGGGGCCCAGCCGCGCGGCCTGGGCGGCCAGAAAGCCCTCGCTGTCGCGGATCATGGGCAGCAGGCTGCCCACCAGGGGCAGGCCCGGGGCCACTGGCATGGGGGGAGAGGACGCAGGCGAAGCGGCAGTGGTCATGGCGGGGCCTCCTGGAACCAGGGCGACAGAGGGGCGGCAAAGGCGGGGCAGCGGGCGGATGCGCCTTCACGGTACACCCTGCGCTTTGCCCCGGGGCTCAGCCTGCGCCGGCCAGCACCCGCAGCGCGGCCTCCACGCCCCGGTGGGCAGCGGCCAGCGCTGGACCCAGCTGCCACGCCGCGCGGTCCCGGGGGCCCACCGGGTTGCTGATGCCGCGCACCTCCAGGGCCGGCACCCCGGCCAGCAGGGCGGCGTGCGCGGCCCCCGCACCCTCCATGCCCTCGCACAGCGCGCCGGGCACGCGCTCGGCCAGGGCCTGCGCGCCCGGCGCCGAGCCTGTCACGCTGCACAGGGTCAGCGCCGGGCCAAAGCGGGCGCCGGCCGCCTGCGCCACCTGCGCTGCCCGGTCCCACACCACAAACTGCGCGCCCTGCCCCCGGTCCGGGCACACCGAGAGCCCCAGGGTGTCCAGCGGCACAAAGGCCGCACCGTCCCAGGCGCCCAGGTCCGCCTGCACGATGACGCTGGACACCGCCAGATCGCCCGGCACCAGCCCCGAGCCCGGGTACGCCCCGCCGATCCCTGCACTGATGACCAGATCGGCCGGCCCCTGCGCCAGCGCTCCGGCCGTGGCCAGCGCCGCCGCCACCGGGCCCACGCCGCTGACCACCACCCGGACCCCCCCGGCGCGCGGCCCCCGGCCCGCGAGGTCCTGCAGGCGCTGGGCTTCGGGGGCGGTGGCCACCACTATCAGGGCGTTCATGGGCGCAGGCTAGCGTGCCCGGGTGCATTACGCTGGCGCGTATGGCTCTGTTTCGCTTGGACGGTCGGCGCGCCCTGGTCACGGGCGGCAGCAAGGGCATTGGCTTGGCGGCGGCGCAGGCCCTGAGTGCGCTGGGCGCCCAGGTCACCCTGGCGGCGCGCGGCGAGGAGGCCCTGCGCCGCGCGGCCGACGCCCTGGGCGCGCGCTGGGTGGTGGCAGATGTGGGCACCCAGGCCGGTGTGGAGGCCGCGCTGGCCGCCGCCGGGGCTGTGGACATCCTGGTGAGCAACGCGGGCGGGCCGCCCCCGGCGCGGCCCAGCGAGGTTACCGAAAGCGCCTGGGCCCAGGGTTTCGAGACCACCTTCCTGAGTACCGCCCGGCTGGCGGCGGGCGCCCTGCCCGGCATGCGGCAGCGGCGCTGGGGGCGAATCATTGCCGTGACCAGCCTCACGGTGGAGCGCCCGGCGCTGATGTTGCCGGTCAGCAACGCCATGCGCGCCGCCGTGACCAACCACCTCAAAACCCTGGCCCTGGAGGTGGCCGAAGACGGCGTGACCTGCAACACCGTGGCCCCCGGGTATACCGCCACCGAGCGCCTGCAGGCCCTGCACCGCGACCCCCAGGAGGCCGCGGCCCTGGCGGCGCGTATTCCGGCCCGGCGCTTTGGCGAGGCGAACGAGGTGGGCGCGGCCGTGGCGTTCCTGGCCACCCAGGAGGCGGGCTACATTACCGGCCAGGAGCTGCTGGTGGACGGCGGCTGGGGCATCTGAGCCCCAGCTGGCGCCCAGGCGGGGCCGCGTTCACCGTCCGTTGACCTGGGCCAATTAAGGTTTGATAGGTGAGCTGAGGTCAATCTGCCCAGCCGCGAATCGCATACCTTCAGGACAAAGGGGGCCTGCTTCCTCGGCGCCCCCAAGGAGAACCATCATGTCGATTGGACCGCTGGAAATCATTCTGCTGATTGTCATCATTGCGCTGGTCTTCGGGGCCCGCAAACTGCCGGAACTGGGCAAGGGCCTGGGCCAGGGCATCAAGGAATTCAAGCGCGAAACCCGCCACGGCGAGGACCGCGCCGCCGTGACCGACGTGTCCTCGCGCCAGCTTGACCCCGCCACTGGCGCGCCGCTACACACCCCGGCCGAGCCTGTGACCGAACGGCGCAGCTGAGCGGGAGAGGGGCCCCTTCATGTCCCAAGGCACCGATCCCAAGGCGGGGCTGCACAGCGCCCCCCTGTTCGACCACCTCGACGAACTGAGAAAGCGCATCATTTTTAGCGTTGTCTTTCTGCTTATTGGCCTGGTGGCAGCATTTCAGTACCGCATGGCGCTGATTGAAGCCATCAAGGTCCCGCTTGAGGGCAGCGAGCAGTATCGCCTGGGCAAGGTTGAAGTGGTCACCCAGGCCCTGACCGATCAATTTGTCCTGTCACTGAACATCTCGTTCTGGGCGGGTTTCGCGCTCGCGCTGCCGTTCATCCTGGGTCAGGTCTGGGGCTTTATTGCTCCGGGGCTGTATCCACAGGAGCGGCGCTGGGCACTGCCGTTCGTGATTGGTGCGGGCTTTTCCTTCCTGGCAGGAGCGCTGTTCGGCTATTACCTGGTGCTGCCCACCATGGTGGGCTTCCTGATGGATTTCCTGGCGGGCGCCGTGACACCCCTGCTGAACCTGCGCGACTACATCGGGACCATCACGACCTTCCTGATCGCTTTCGGACTGGCGTTCGAGCTGCCTATTCTGTCCGTCATCCTGACCCGGATTGGGATCGTGAACCACGTCATGCTTCGTCAGGGCTGGCGAATTGCGCTGATTGTCATCATGCTCTTCGCCGCGATCATCACGCCAACACCCGACCCAACAAGCATGCTGCTGGTGGCCGTGCCGCTGTACCTGCTCTATGAACTGGGGGTCATTCTGTCGCGCGCCTTCCGGTTGCCGCCCCCTGAAGAAACCCCGGCGCTGGGCCTGTAGCACCCCAGTACCTCCCCTCGGCCTGCTTGCAACCGGAAGGCAGGCCGCTTTCCATGCCGACAGGCCCTACACTGGGCAGTACCTATGGATCCGGTGTTCTTGCAGATTGGCAATTTCACGATTGCCTGGTATGGCGTGCTGATCACGCTGGGGATTGTCGCGGGCGTGTGGATCGGCACGAAAATGGCGCGCGAACGCGGCCTGGACGTGGACCTGTTCAACGACATGATTCTGTGGATGATTGTCTGGGGTCTGGTGGGCGCCCGGCTGGTGTTTGTGCTGACCTCGTGGCAGCAGTTCGAGAACACGCCCTTTCCCCGGGTGCTGCTGGACATCGTGAACCTGCGCCAGGGCGGTATTTCTATCCACGGCGGATTGATCGGCGGCATTCTGGTGATGCTGTACTACGCCCGGCGCAAGGGCATGGATTTCTACCGCTACGCCGACCTGTGCGTGCCGGGCGTGGCCTTTGGCATCATTGGCGGGCGCATCGGCAACATCATGAACGGCACCGACACGGTGGGCCGCGTGACTGGCTGGCCTGTGGGCTTCCGCTGGCCGGACAGCGCCCGCGCCTTTCACGACGGCATGTGTGTGCGTAACCCCAACGCGGACATGGACCTCTCGCAGTATTGCCAGCGCATTGGCGACCAGCTGGTCATGACGGCGCCGGTGCACTTTACCCAGCTGTACGGCGTGATCATCGGCATCATCCTGTCGGTGGCGGCCTTCTTCTGGCTGCGCTCGCGCATTCCGGGCTGGGCCTTCTGGCAGTTCTGGCTGTGGTACAGCATTCTGCGCGCCGGCTGGGAAGAAACCTTCCGCCTCAATCCCCTGTCGCCCCGCGCCTACCTGAACCAGGGCCTGGACGCTCCCGGCATCGGCTTCTTTACCGACACGCACCTGATCAGCATTCCCCTCATTCTGGTCAGCATCTGGATGCTGCTGCGCCTGCGCAAGAAGGGTGCCCCCGCCCCGGTGCCCGCAGCCAGCACAGAAGCCCGAAGCGCCTGAACCCCTCACCCGCCCTGTGGCCCCCCTGCGGGGCCTTTTTTTGTTCCCCGGGACCAGACTGGTACAGTGGCGCCGATATGAGCGAGACAAGTCGTCCGTTGGACGTGGTGATTCTGGCGGCGGGGCAGGGCACCCGCATGAAATCCGCGCTGCCCAAGGTGCTGCACCCGGTGGCGGGGCGCCCCATGGTGGCCTGGGCGGTGAAGGCTGCCCAGGAGCTGGAAGCGCGGCAGGTGGTCGTCGTGACCGGTCACGGCGCCGATCAGGTGGAGGCGGCCCTGGCGGGCCAGGGCGTGGCCTTTGCCCGTCAGGCCCAGCAACTGGGCACCGGCCACGCCTTCCTGACGGGGCTGGAGGCCCTGCGCAGCCACGGCGACGCCGATGTGCTGGTGTTGTACGGCGACACGCCGCTGCTGCGCGCCCAGACCCTGCGCGACCTGCTGGCCGACCACCGCGCGCGCGGCAGCGCTTTTACCGTCCTGACCGGTGAACTGCCCGACGCCACCGGCTACGGCCGCATTCTGCGCGACGAGGCGGGCGCCGTGTCGCGCATCGTGGAGCAGAAAGACGCCACGCCCGAGGAGCGCGCGGTGCGCGAATTCAACTCCGGCGTGTACCTGATGGACGGCCGCGCCCGCGAGCTGGCCGCGCGCATCACCAACACCAACGCCAGCGGTGAGTACTACCTGACCGATCTGCTGGGCCTGTACCGCCAGCAGGGCGCCGCTGTGCAGGCGTTCAAGCTGCCGGACCCCGACGAGGTGATGGGCGCCAACGACCGCGCCGGGCTGGCTGATGCCCAGCGCATTCTGCGCGAGCGTCTGACCACAGAGCATATGCGCGCGGGCGTGACCATTCCCATGCCCGAAACCGTGTATATCGAAGACACGGTGCAGATCGCCCAGGACGTGACCCTGGAACCCGGTGTGGTGCTGCGCGGCACCACCAGAATTGCCAGTGGCGTGACTGTGGGGGCCTACAGCGTGCTTACCGACGCCGTGCTGCACGGGGGCGTGGTGATCAAGCCGCACAGCGTGCTGGAAGGCGCCGAGGTGGGCGCGGGCAGCGATGTGGGCCCCTTTGCCCGCCTGCGCCCCGGCACCGTACTGGCCGAGGGCGTGCATATTGGCAACTTCGTGGAAACCAAGAACGCGCAGCTGGCCGCCGGGGTCAAGGCCGGGCATCTGGCGTACCTGGGCGACGTGACGATTGGTCAGGAAACCAACGTGGGCGCCGGCACCATCGTGGCGAACTTCGATGGAGTGAACAAGCACCGCACGCAGGTGGGCGCCGGGGTGTTTATCGGCAGCAATTCCACCCTGATTGCCCCGCGCGTGGTGGGCGACGCGGCGTTCGTGGCGGCTGGCAGCGCCCTGCACGAGGACGTACCCGAAGGCGCCCTGGCTGTGGCCCGGGGCAAACAGCGCACCCTGGAGGGCTGGTCGCGCCGCTACTGGGGCGGCATGCGCGAGAAGGTGGCGCAGAAACTGCCGTGGCTGTCGGGGTGGCTGGACAGGGGGAGTACGCAGTAGGAAGTGGGAAGAGAGGCGGCCCTGACGAAGGGCCGCCCCTTTCTCTTTGCTTCAGGAGGTGCTGGGCTGGGCTTCCGCGTGGGCCGACAGGCTGGGGTCTTCCACCCGCCGCAGCACCGGGTTCAGCAGTTGCAGGGCCGCCACGACCGCCAGCACCAGCCCCGCCACCACCGCCACACTCCCTGGTGCGTAACGCGCCGCCAGCAGCCCTGCCAGCGCGGTGCTGGCCGGCGAGGTGAACTGGGCGATCAGGCGGCGCACAGAAAACACCCGGCCCTGCATCTCGGGCGGCACCTGGGCCTGCCAGATGCTCTGCGAGTGGGCGTTCATGGTGGGCAGGGTCAGGCCCATGACCAGCAGGGCCGCCGCTGCGCCCAGCACGGTGCTGCTGGCCCCAAACGCGGCGAACGCCAGCCCCGAGACGACCATGGGTACCAGTACCCCCAGCACCCGCTGCCGCTTCAGGCCTCCCCAGGTGCTGATGAGGATGCCGCCCAGCACGCCCCCCACACTCTGCGTCACCGCCAGTGTGGCCAGGGCGCCCTGCAGGGTGCCGCCCCGCGCTTCCCAGTCGCCGCTGAGGCCGAACTTGGCAATCAGGGGTTCCAGCACGCCCAGGTTGCTGGTGCACAGGTTGGCCACCGCAAAGGTCAGCAGCAGCGCCAGCAGGGGCCGCCGCTGCCCAATGAAGACCCAGCCAAAGCGCATGTCCTGGGCCAGCGTGGGGCGCTCGGCGCGTGGGCGGGGCGCCGGCGAGGGGATGGACAGGCGCCACACCACGGCGGCGGCCACCAGGAAGGTCACGCCGTCCACCGCGTAGGCGAAGGGCACGCCGTCTTTCAGGCCGCTCAGCCACGCGGGGCCCGTTCCGGCGTCCCGCAGCAGGGCCGGCACCCCAATCAGCAGCGCGGCGGCGGCCGGGCCCACCAGCCCGGCCAGGCTCCACACCGTCTGCATCAGGCCGTTGGCGCGGGGCAGGCGGTCACGGGGCACGAGGCTGGTGTAACTGGCATCGAACGCCGAGCCGTGGAAGGTGGACACCAGCCCCATCAGGCCGGCCAGGGTCACCAGCAGCCACAGCGGCGCTGCCGGGGTCAGCAGCAGGCCCAGCGTGGCAAAGGTCAGCAGGGCCCCGGCCACGTCGCAGGCCAGCATGATCCGGCGCCGGTCGTGGCGGTCCGTCCAGGCCCCGGCCAGCGGCGCGCTGAGGGTGGCCGCCAGCGTCCAGGCCAGCGCAGTCAGCGACAGGGCGGCGGCCAGCTGCGGTTTCTGCTCGGCCAGCGGAAAGCGCGTCTGGGTCAGGTAGATGTTGAAGGCGAACCCGGCCACCGCCGAGCCGATCACGCTGAGTGCCTGCGACCCCCACAGCCACAGGAAGGTGCGCCAGCCGTCCGGCGGGGGAAGCAGTTGGGTCATGCCGCCCAGCGTAGGCCCGGCAGGGGTGACGGCACGATACGCCGAATGGCGAAGGCAGGCGGGGGGCGCTTGACAGTGGCGCTCCATGCTGAGTGAACCCGGGCTGATCCCAGCCACCGAGACCGTGCGGGTGCAGGCCATGTTTCCTGACCCGGACCGCATTGCGGCGGAACTGGACCGCTACCGGCAAGGCACCCGCCGCGTCTTTGCCTGGGTGGTGGCGGGGCAGATTGTGAGTGCCGCCGGGCTGGAGGTGGATGGGGCCGCGGCCACGATTCTTCACCTGGGCACCCACCCGGACCATGCCCGCCAGGGACAAGCCCGCACGCTGCTGCGCGAGGTGGCACGCCACCTGAACCTCCGCACGCTGACGGCCGAAACAGATGACGAGGCCGCCGGGTTCTACCGCCGCTGTGGCTTTACGGTGCAGGCCATTCCCTCGCCCTGGCCCCGGGCGCGGTACCGCTGCGAGTGGCGCCCTACTTCCTGAGCTTCTTGCGCTCCTGGACCGCCAGCTGGTCCACCCGTTCGTTCTCGCCGTGGCCCGCGTGTCCCTTGACCCACACGAAGGTCAGGGCGTGCGTCTGGGCCTGGGCAATCAGTTCCTCCCACAGGTCCCGGTTTTTCACCGGGTCGCCGCCCGCCGTTTTCCAGCCGTTGCGCTGCCACTTCAGAATCCAGCCGTCGGTAAAGGCCTTGCGCAGGTACTGGCTGTCGGTGACCACCCGCACCTGGCAGGGCCGCTTGAGAACCTTCAGGCCCTCCAGCAGCCCGCGCAACTCCATGCGGTTGTTGGTGGTGCCTTCCTCATGGCCGCTCAGGACCAGTTCCTTGCCCCGGTAGTTCAGGATGGTGGCCCAGCCCCCGTGCCCAGCCTGGGTGTCGCAGGCGCCGTCGCTGTACAACTCCACGTTCTCACCCTGGATGGGCACGGGCGGCTGAATGCCCGCCTGGAGGGGCAGGCGGTCACGCGCGGCGGCCTGCGCCTTTTGCGCGGCATGTTGGGGGCGGCCCTTGGTCATTGCCTGGGAACTGTAGGCACAGGGGGGGCGTAGTGTCAACCATGACCCGCCCCCCCGCCCTCCTGACCGAGCCCGAACGCACGCCCGCGATCATCACGCACCTGTCGCCGCTGGCGGGGCTGCTGCTGCCCACGCTGGGCAACGTGCTGGGGCCGCTGGTGGCGTGGCTGGCCTTCCGGGACCGCAGCCGCGCACTGGACGAGCAGGGCAAGGAGGCCCTGAACTTTCAGCTGAGTTTCTGGCTGTACGGGCTGGTGGTGAGTGTACTGGGCTTCGTTCTGTTCAGCCTGGGCCTGCTGGGCGGCGCGGTGGGGGCGGCTGCCGGCACCGACCTGGGCGGCCTGGCGGTGCTGGGCTCGCTGGGCGCCTTCTTTCTGTTCTTCCTGCCGGTGCTGGTGGTGCTGGGCCTCGTGCCGTTCATCTTCATGATGGTGGCGGTGGTGCGTGTGAGTGCCGGCCAGCCCTACCATTACCCCCTGACCCTGCGTTTTTTGCGGTAAGGCCACCGCACACAGCAGCGGCCCTCCCCTGCACCCCACCGCCCACAACCCACTACCCTGTCCCTATGCGAATCATGGCGGTGTTTGCCCACCCGGACGACGAGATCGGCTGCATTGGCACCCTGGCCCGGCACGCGGCGCGCGGCGACGAGGTGATGCTGGTCTGGACCACCCTGGGCGAGCTGGCCAGTCAGTTTGGCGACGCCCCGCATGAGGAAGTCACCCGCGTACGGCGCGAACACGGCGCCTGGGTGGCCCAGAAAATTGGGGCGCAGCACCACTTTTTCGATATGGGCGACAGCCGCATGACCGGCAGCCGCGCCGAGGCCCTGCTCTTGGCCCGCCTGTACGCCCGCTTCCGGCCGAACGCCATTCTCACCTGGAGTGACGATCACCCCCACCCCGACCACCGCATGACCGCCAAGATCGCCTTTGACGCGCTGACCCTGGCGCGCATTCCGAAGATCATCAACGAGGCGGGCGGCGTGGCCATGCCCCCGGCCCCGGACCTCAGCGGCGACGCGGCCCCCGAGAGCGGCGAGGACCTGCGCCGCCTGGACGCGTGGCGTGAGCCGGTGCGCTTCTACCAGTACTACGCGCCCGCCAGCCCCTACCCCGAAGTGTTTGTGAACGTCACCGACACGCTGGACGTGGGAGCCGAGGTCATGGCCTATTACCAGGCGTTCTACGGCTGGCAGTGGACCCCCGAGCAGTACCGCGCCGCCCGCACCGATCTGGGCCGGGTGGCCGGGGTGGGCGCCGCCGAGCGCTTTACCCTGCGCGCTTCACACCTGCGGGCCCGCGACTACCTGGACTGAAGCTGGGGCGGGCCTGATACGGAACTCAGATGAGCCGAAGGCAAGGGGTGGGCAGACTCGGAGAGCTGCCTTGCAGAGCGAGCAGGAGAGAAGACGAAACTCTGGCGATGGAACAGCACCCCTTCGCCGTTCCCAAGAGGCTGTGAAAGCAGCGGCGTCCCGTGTGAAACCGGGGTGGGCTGAAGGCGGGACGGACGGGCCACCCTCGCCGCGCTACAGTGGCACCTACCTATGGCCGAGCCCATCAGCATCAAGCAAACCATCGTCGTCCGGTCGCGGCCGGATGTGCTGTACCGCCTCGCCCTGGAACCCAAGCGGCGCGTGAAGTGGGACCCCAACCTCGTCAAGGCCGACTACGAGGGCGGTGAGGGCCGCCTGACCAACAATGCCCTGGTGCGCTTCAAGTTCTCCCGCCGCCTGCTGGGGCTGCGTTTTACCGCCAGATATGGCCAGTTGCAGGCGCCCCAGCGCGGCGGCTGGGAGAGTGTGCGCCATGTGGGCCCGCTGGAAAAGCTCACGCAGAGCTGGGTGTTCCGGCCCATGCCCGGCGGCACCGAAGTGACCATGACTGTGAATGCCCGCGTGCGCTTCAACTTCGTCAAGGTGCCTGTGGAGCGCATCCTGCACAACATGGTGGCCACCACCCTGCTGGAACTGCAGCGTCAGGTAGACGCCCAGGGCGCGCAGCTGCTGGAAGACATGGGCCGCGACTTGCAGGAGCGTCAGAAAGCCGAGAAAAAGGCCGCCAGGGAAGCCGCAAAGGCCGCCAAGCGCAGGAAATAGAGAGGGGAGCTTGAAGGGGTTCGTCTGCAGGCGCAGGCGGGCCCCCGCCTTTAAGTCACTCGCTGTTGATCTTTAGATCAACCGAGCGAAGCGAGTCTCGAACAAAGGACGTTGCACCGGGCGTGGAGACTGTTCGGTGCTCTCCTGCAAAGTCGCAACGTGAGGGGCAAGGTCCTTAGCTCTGCTCGGGGCTCAGCAGCAGCACGGTGCCCTCTTTGGTGGCAAAGGCCGTCCAGGGGCTCTGTGCCTGCACGCGGTAGCCCTCGGCGGGGCGCAGGCGCACGAAGTTGCTCAGCGGCAGGTCCACCACCGCCTCGCCACTCAGGCACAGCAGATACCCGGTGACGGCGGGCCCCGTCAGGGTGCCGGCCAGCTCCAGCACCTGCAGGCCGCTGCCCGGCAGCCGCACCCACTGCCCGGGGCTGCCCTGAGCCAAGCGCGCGAGGTGCAGGGCCTGAGGGGCCTCGGGGGCTAGCGAACGGGGCATGGGGCGCTGCCTGTGACGGGGGTCAAAGGGTCAAAGGGTCGAAGGGTCAACGGGGGGAAAGCACGGGTCCAGCGCAACGCCGGTCCTCTGGGCGCCTGGACGCTCCGGGCCCCCGACGGCTTGGCGCCCCGCCTCCTCATCCGCCGCGCGCCGCCTGGTTGAGCTTCTTGCTGGCCTGCAGCGCCATACCCTTGGCCTTTTTCACGTCCAGGCCCAGTTCGGGGGCCACGTCCTCCACCTTGCGGCCCTGCTCGCGGGTGGCGGTCACCAGCTGCTGCTCCTGGGCACTTAGCACGCCCAGGTGCGGTTTCAGGTCGGCCCAGGTGAAGGCGGCCCTGGCGGGGGCAGCGGCTTTGGCCTTGCTGGCGGGCTTCTTGGCCACCGGAGTGCGGGCCGTGCCCGTCTTGGCGGCGGGCTTTTTGGTGGCCGCCGCTTTCTTCGCGGGGGTGGCGGCCTTGCGCGGGGCCCTGCCGGGCTTTTTCTTCGGTTCCTTGCCGCGCTCTTCCAGAATTTCCAGGGCGCGCTCGGCACTCAGCGTGGCGTCGTCCTCGCCCTTGCGCAGGGTGGCGTTGCGTTCCCCGTCAGTCAGGTAGGGGCCAAAGCGGCCAGATTTGAGCACGATCGGCGCACGGCCCTCGTATTCAAAGGAGCGCAGGGGCGGTGCGGCGGCGGCCCGGCCCCGGCCAAAACGCGGCTGCATGAACAGGGCCTCGGCCTGAGGCAGCGTGACCGTGAACAGTTCCTCGTGGCCGGTCAGCGAGCGGCTGTCCCCGCCGCGCTTGAGGTACGGGCCGAACTTGCCGTTCATGGCCCACACCTCCTCGCCCTCGCTGACCCCCACCAGCCGGGGCAGGCTCAGCAGTTTCAGGGCGCGCTCCAGGGAAATGGTGCGCAGGTCGTCGCCCGGGAAGAGGCTGGCGGTACGCACGGGCGGCGTGGTGTCGCCCAGCGTCACATACGGGCCGTAGCGCCCGGCGCGGGCCACCACCGGGTGCCCGGTGGCCTCGTCCACGCCCAGCACCCGGTCGCCGCTGGGGCGCGACAGCAGTTCCTCGGCCTTCTCGGTGGTCAGTTCATCGGGCGTCAGGTCCTCGGGCAGGTTGGCCTTCTGCTCGCCGCGCTCCATGTAGGGGCCGTAGCGGCCCACGCGCACCTCAATGCCGGTGCCGTCCAGCTTGGGCACGCGAATGGTGGCAATGCCCCGGGCGTCAATCTCGCCCATCTTGGAGTCAATCAGGGGCCGCAGGGCCATGCCCTCGCCGCGCTCACCCAGGTAGAAGCGCCTCAGGTAAGGCACCCGCTGGGCGCGGCCACCGGCAATCTCGTCCAGGTCCTCTTCCATCTTGGCGGTAAAGTCGTAGTCCACCAGCTTGCCAAAGTGGTGTTCCAGCAGCGCCGAGGTAGCAAACGCAGTCCAGGTGGGCACCAGGGCCTGCCCCTTTTTCACCGCGTAGCCCCGGTCCTGAATGGTCCCCAGGATGCTGGCGTAGGTGCTGGGCCGCCCAATGCCCGCGCCTTCCAGGGCCTGCACCAGGCTGGCCTCGGTGTAGCGGGCAGGGGGCTGGGTCTCGTGGCCCTCGGGCTTGACCGCCTGGGCCTGCACCCGCTCGCCTTCTCTCAGGGGCGGCAGGGGCGTCTCACGGTCTTCCAGCGCGGCGCCGGGGTCATCGCTGCCCTCCACGTAGGCGCGCAGGAAGCCGGGGAAATCAATGGTGCGCCCCGAAGCACTCAGGCCCACGGCGTCCGGGCCCGCCTGCCCGTTCAGGCGCACACGCAGACTGCGGCCCCGGGCATCGGCCATCTGGCAGGCCACCGTGCGCTTCCAGATCAGGTCGTACAGGCGCCACTCGTCGCCGCCCAGTTCGCCGCGCAGGCTGTCGGGGGTGCGGAAGCGGCTGCCCGCCGGGCGAATCGCCTCGTGCGCTTCCTGGGCATTCTTGGCCTTTTTGGCGTACACGCGTGGCTGCGCCGAGAGGTAGTCCTGGCCGTACATCTGCGCCACCTGGGTGCGGGCGGCCGTCACCGCCTCACTGCTGAGGTTGGTCGAGTCCGTGCGCATATAGGTGATGTACCCGCCCTCGTAGAGCTTCTGGGCGGCACGCATCGTGCGGGTGGCGGCAAAGCCCAGCTTGCGGCTGCCCTCCTGCTGCAGGGTAGAGGTAATGAAAGGCGCGTAGGGCCGCTGGGTAAAGGGCTTTTCCTCGGCGCTGGTGACCGTCAGGGGCTGCCCGGTCAGGGCCTCGGCCAGCGCGCGCGCCTCGGCCTCGGTCAGCAGGCGCACGCCCGCGCCGCCTTTCAGTTTGCCGGTCAGGGGGTCAAAGTCCTTGCCCAGGGCCAGCTTCTGGCCGGCCACATCAGTCAGGCGGGCGGGGAAGGTCTGCCCAGCGGCCGTGCGCCCGGTCACCAGCAGGTCCCACCACTCGGCGCTCACAAAGCGCATGCGCTCGCGCTCTCGCTCCACCAGCATGCGGGTGGCCACGCTCTGCACCCGGCCCGCACTCAGCTTGGGGGCCACCTTCTTCCACAGCACCGGGCTGACCTCGTAGCCGTACAGGCGGTCCAGCGCGCGCCGGGCCTCCTGCGCTTCCACGAGGTTGGTGTCAATCTGCCGGGGCGAGGCGATGGCCGCCTGAATGGCTTCCTTGGTGATCTCGTGAAAGACCATGCGCCGCACCGGTACCTTGGGTTTGAGTTCCTGGTACAGGTGCCACGCGATGCTCTCGCCCTCGCGGTCATCGTCGGTAGCCAGAATAATTTCGCTGGCGTCCTGGGCCATCTTGCGCAGTTTGGCCACATGCGCCTTCTTGTCGGGGGACACCACGTACAGCGGCTGAAAGTCGTTCTCGATGTCCAGCCCCAGCCGCGCCCACGCCTTGCCCTTGTACTTCTCGGGAATGTCCGACGCACTTTTCGGCAGGTCGCGGATGTGCCCAATGCTGGACTCCACCGTGTACCCCTTTCCGAGGTACTTCCCGATGGTGCGGGCCTTGGCAGGCGACTCGACGATAACAAGCGTGTTGGATGGTTTGGGCATAGGTAGAGGGCACACTCCCGGGCAGGAAGACAGGCAGGAGCGTAGCATGCCCCCGCCCCGGCCTCCGGAAGAAACAGATCAATGTGCCTTGGCCGTCTGGGCGGGGCAGAGCCTTCAGGGTCGCCTCATACGGCTTCCGTCTGCTGCGCCGGCCCCTGGCAAGACAGCTGATGTGGCGGCGCCACGCCCGGAACCCATTGTTCTTCCGCTTGCTGCGCCCGGACTCGGCCGCTTGTGCCAGCGGTGGGGTCGGCAGTCTTCTCAGGCTTCAGATTTTCTTCATGCTAGGCTGCCTCCCGATGCGTTCGCGGGGTGCCACCGTCTTCTTTCTGCCGCTGGCCGTGGTGGGGGCGCTGCTGGGCGCCTTTCTGGTGGCGCCCCGCCTGTCCCCGCCTGCACCGGCCACCCCCCACCCCACCCTGGTGGTGCTGGGCGCGGCGCAGTATGCCGGCCACCCCAGCCCGGCCTTCCAGCGCCGCCTGGACCACGCCCTGAAGCTGTACCGCAAAGGCGGCGTGCGCACGGTGGTAGTTACGGGGGGCCGGCGCCCCGGCGATCCCTACACCGAGGGCGGGGTGGGCGCCGCGTATCTGCAGCAGCGGGGCCTGCCGCGCCGCGCCCTGGTGGCCGAGGAGCGCAGCCGCACCACCATCGAGAACCTGCGTGGTGCCCGGGTGAGCCTGCCGCCCGGCACCCCGGTGACCCTGGTGACTGATGAGGCCCACGCGCCGCGCGCCCTGGCCCTGGCCCGCGCCCTGGGCCTGAACGCCAACGTCAGCGCCAGCCCCCTGAGCCCGCAGGTGAGCCGCCTGTACCTGCTGCGCGAGAAGCTGGCGCTGCTGGGGTATGCGCTGCTGGGGGTGTGAGGGGCGGGAGTGGGGAGTGGCTTACTTAATGTATGTGTACAATAAGATAACTTCACAAGGTTATATTTGTTTGTCCATACCTATTATTCAAAAGCCTTAATCGTGGCCGAAGTTTTCCGAAGACATAATCCTAATTATGTCAATCTTATTCAAAATATCATGTATTGAGAGGGCTTATTCAAATAACAGAATGAGTTCTATTTATAAAAGTCTGAGCAACAATATGGCGAACGATAAGTTGTCTGAGTTATGAATTGGACATGCTTAAAGCGAAGTTTAAATCCTGATTTGCTTTAGATTATGGTTGTTGCAACTCCAAACATCTTGTAGGCATAATATACAAATATAACTGCATAGATAAATAATGGTATCAGCCTTCTTGTCTTATATGCAAACCAAAAATGATATGCTAGGAACAATACAGGAATTAACAAATAGATTGTAGAGTCTAGATAATTGGGAATTGATAAGGATAGTTTGGAGCTCCCCAATAAAAATATTAGCGGTATATACGTAAATGATATTATATTTAAAAAGGTCTTCATTTTCCGTAACGCAGAGCGATTTTTGTGCACAGATTCTCCCAGATACGTCTCTCTAGGACGCTTCCCCCTAGATCATTGAATTTTAATCTATTTATAGCGCCATTGAAATTAGCAGTAGGGTGAACAACAAACCTAAGCGTGTCTTTGTTAATTCTTTGCAAGGCAAATGTTATATAGCCAGATAGAAGGTGGTCATTGCCTGTTTTTAGAGACATAGTGTTATTGGTTTTATTTTCGATAACTACGGAGTTATTTACATTGAGGTCTGGTATTAAATTAGCTGGTAGGGAAGTATGTCTTAGTTCTATTTTAAAGCCCTGTTCAAACTGCCCAGAGCTAGCATGGCTCGACTTAATAAAATTGAGGGTCGCTGTGCCTGCGAACGGCAATCCTTGTCCTCGCATATCCGCGAGGCTGTCAAAATCGCTGACTATGCTATCCATAATAAGTTTTATGTCGGTCTCGTTGTCAACTTTAAAGTCAACGCTAAAAGTCTTATTTATAGACCACACCTTGCCAGGCGCTTCCTTTTTAACGTACGCAGGTATAGACCGGGTATCTCCCTCTTTAACAATCGGTATTTTCAGAATGAGAAGAACTTTCTGCATTCTAGAATTCAGTACCGGACACCTTAGCCTCCAGGGGCGCCAGGAGCTGAAAAACCAGTCGTGAAGAGGTTGACAAAGGTCACTCGTGCTGGACGAGCCCACCGGAGTGCGTGTGCGAGGCACTCCCAACCAGCGGTGACCAGGCTCAACGCCTTGCGGCCATGAGCCTTGATTGGGATCGGGCACTTAGGCGCTCCATCGACACCCACCCGGAGGCACCAGACCCACGCGAGGGTCACCATGCCAAACAGCCGCTCAAGGCGACCCTGCTGGGTCATCCCTGTCCGTTCCAGGTCGAAGCCGCGCGATTTCATCGAAGAAAACGTGCACTCCACCGACCAGCGGAGACGATACATCCAACAGGCGTCCTGGGCGTGCAGATCGGTCGCCAGACAGACCAAGTCGCCAGCCACTGACCGGGTGACCACGATCTGCATGCGGCACCCGTAGATCACTT
>NZ_PYSV01000028.1 GCF_003028415.1 Deinococcus arcticus | reverse complement strand
GCGGGGGTTTTTTCTTGCGGGAGTAGCTCAGCTGGTAGAGCACTACCTTGCCAAGGTAGATGTCGCGAGTTCGAATCTCGTCTCCCGCTCCACTCTTTACCCCCCCTTCTTTGGAAGGGGGGCTTTTTCTGCTTTGAAGAGTTCTCTGTCCCTTCATTCAATCGTGACGCCGTTCGGGTCAAACGGCAGGGCCGGGAAGCTGGGGTTCATCTCCTGCAAGGTCGCCAGCACCAGTTGGGTGACCAGGAGGTTGCGAAACCATTTGCGGTCAGCAGGAATGACATACCACGGCGCCGCCTCGGTGCTGGTGCTCAGGATGGTGTCAAAGGCCCGGGTGTAGCTGTCCCAGGCTGCGCGGGCCTGGAGGTCGGCGGGATTGAATTTCCAGTGTTTGCTGGGGTCGTCAAGCCTTGCCTGGAGCCGGGCCTTCTGCTCCTCAGGGCTGACGTGCAGATACAGCTTGAGCACCCGCACCCCATGATCGCCCAGCAGGTTCTCGAACGCCCGGATGTGGTCCAGCCGCCGTGCAATGGCACCAGGGTCCAGGTCGCCCTCGACCATGGGCACCAGCACATCCTCGTAATGGCTGCGGTTAAAGATGCCCACCATGCCGCGCCTGGGTACCTGGGCATGCACGCGCCACAGGAAATCGTGGGCCTGCTCCTCTGGGGTAGGGACCTTGAAACTGGTTACCCGCACGCCGTTGGGATTCAGGGCGCCGAAGACATGTTTGACTGTTCCGTCCTTGCCCCCGGCATCCCGCGCCTGCAACACAATCAGGAGTGCCTGTTTGCTTTCGGCATACAAGCGCTCCTGCCACTCGGCCAGCACGGGCAGCAGCGCCGCCGTCTGGTCCTGGCCCGCCTCCTTGCTCAGGCCGCCGTTCTCGTCGGTGGTCCAGTCGGCCAGTCGAGCGGCCACGCCAGGAGGCACACGGTAGGGCTCAAGGGTCATGGCCCGGAGCGTACCACCCCCGCCGCCAGCAGGGCATGCCAGCCAGCGCAAAAACCCTGGTACAGCACTCAGGCCAGCGGAAGGAAGGGAGATGGATGCACGGAAATTGGGCCTGCAAGGCTTCGCAGAGGGGGATGTCCAGGAAAACATTGAACGTTCTGACCAAGGACATCAGCCTGTATGAGCAGCCTCGTCAAGCCACAGCGCAGGGCGAGCCCAAGAAAGGACGGGAAGACAGAGACAGGCCAGCAGAGAGGTTCGCCTCCACATCGGCTTTGAAGTCAGGGGCGTTCCGCGTGAACCGCTGACTTCTGCACAGCCCGCCGCTGGCATCAGCCGGGGAGACACCCAGAGCGAGCTGGCCGTCTTGCCGAGCCTTCAGGCCAGTTCGGCAGTAAGGACCAGGGCCCGTTCGGCCACCTCCTCCCATTCCACAGCGGTCTGCCGCCCCGCATCAAATTCGGCACTCAGGTGGGCGTGCAGGGCCTGCAGGCCAGGGTGCGACTTGGGCAGTTCGAGGCCAGTGTGCGATTTGATCAGAAAGATCAGCCCGGCCAGGCCACTGTCCCGGGTCAGGCTGAGTTCCAGCGGCCGGCCCAGCAGCGCCGGCACGTTGAAGGGCGCGTACATGGGCCAGAACTTGTTAAGCCCGTCGGCGTGGATGCCCGCGCGGGTGCGGTGGGCGTCGCGCCCAAACAGTGGGTAGGTGGCGGGAACGCCCTGGCCCAGCCGTTCGTACAGCCCGGCCAGTTCGCCCAGCACCGTGAAATCGGCGTCGCCCGTGAGTCCCAGGCCGGCCAGGTGTAGAAGCACGCCTTCCAGCGGTGCGTTGCCGGTGCGTTCCCCCTTGCCCAGCAGGGTGCCGTTCACGGCTGCGCAGCCTGCCAGGACGGCGGCGAGGCTGTTGGCCACCACCAGATGCGTGTCGTTGTGCGGGTGAAACTCCAGCCGCTCGCCGGGCAGGCCCAGCGCCAGCAGTTCCCCGATCAGGCGCGGCACGCTGCGGGGCCAGGCTGCGCCTTCAAGCGGTAGGCCCACCCCCAGGGTGTCGCACACCCGGATCCGGGGGGCCTGGCTCTCCGGGTAGGCAGCGGCCAGCGCCTGCACCGCCTCCACCAGTGGCAGCACGAATTCACGCGGCGCGCGGGTGGCGTCTTCCAGATGGACGCGGGGCCGCAGGCCGGCGTCCATCACCGCCTGCACGGCGTCCAGGTAGGTGCGGGCCGCCTGCGCCCGGCCGCCCGGCCTGAACTTGTAAAAGGTGTGGTAGTCGCTGGCACTGGCCAGCATGCCCGTCTCGCGTACGCCCAGCCCCGCCACCAGCGCGGCGTCCTGCCGGGTGGCGCGAATCCAGGTGGTGGGCTCCACCGGATGGCCGGAGCGCCAGCGCGCCAGGGCCCCTTCCAGCATGGCGCGGTCGGCGGAGCGGTACACGAAGAATTCGGCCTGCTGCAGGGCGCCACTCTTGCCCGTGAAGCGGCCCATCAGGTCGTAGATGGCCAGGCCAGCCTCCGGGGTCAGAGGCAGGCCGCCCTGCTGGCCATCGCGGTGGGTGGTTTCGTTCACCCAGGCGCGGGCCGGCAACTGTGCGGGTGGCGGGCCTGACCACTGCACCTGTGGAAAGGCCGCGGCCGGGAAGACCGCTGGAAAGAGGTTGGGGGTAGGCACATCCAGGATGCTGGGGGCAGACATAACCGCACGGTAGGCCCGGCCGGCAATGTCGTCAATCTTGATTCTGGAATCAATGTTAGGCTGCGCCCATGTCCCCCGCTGTGCCCCCCAGTGCGCCGCTGACCACTGCCCAGGCGTGTGCCGCGCTGGGCGTGAAGCCCGCCACGCTGTACGCCTATGTCTCGCGGGGACTGGTGCGCAGTGAGCCGGGGCCTCCCGGCACCCGGGAACGCCGCTACCACGCGGGGGACGTGGCGGCGCTCTCGGCGCGGCAGGCCGGGCGGCGTGATCCGCAGGCGGCGGTGCAGGCCAGCCTGAACTGGGGGCAGCCGGTGCTGGACAGTGCGCTGACCACCGTGCTGGACGGCCGCCTGATCTACCGGGGCCAGCTGGCGGTGGAACTGGCCGGGTGGGCCACGGTGGAGGAGGTGGCGGCGCTCCTGTGGACTGGCGAGGCAGCCGGGCACCCGGCGCTGCCGCTGCGGGCCCGCCTGAACCTGGGCGGGCACCCACGCGCCGGGCGCGCGCTCGAAGCGCTGGGGTACGCCCTGACCCATGCAGGTGCCCACGACCCGGCGGCCCACGACAGCCGGCCAGAGGCGCGCCTGCGCCAGGCCGCGCGCACCCTGGGCCTGCTGTACGCCACGCTGGAGCGCCATTGCCGCGTGCCCCCGGCGCCCGACCTGCCGCTGCACCTGCGGCTGGCCCGGGCCTGGGCGCGCCCAGCGGGCGCCGGGCTGCTGCGCCGCGCGCTGGTGCTGCTGGCCGACCACGAACTGAATGTCAGCGCCTTCGCCGCGCGGGTGACGGCCAGCAGCGGAGCGGGGTTGGCCCACAGCGTGCTGGCGGCGCTGTGTGCGCTGCAGGGGCACAGGCACGGGCTGGCGCCCCTGCGGGCCCACGACCTGCTGCAAAGCGCCCTGCACCGGGACCCCCGGGCCGCCCTGCACGAGGCCGCGCGGCGCTTTGGGCAGGCGCCGGGCTTCGGGCACCCCCTGTACCCGGCGGGCGATCCCCGGGCGGCGGCCCTGCTGGCGGCCCTGGCACAGGAGCAGCCCGCTGCCCCCGGCGTTCAGGCGGCCCTGGCACTGTGCGGCGCCGCCCAGGCTGAGACGGGCGACCACCCCACGCTGGATCTGGCCCTGGCTGCCCTGATTCACGCACTGGACCGGGACGCCGAGGACACGGCCACCCTGTTCGCCCTGGGCCGGGCGGTGGGCTGGCTGGCCCACGCCCTGGAAGCCGGACAGGGCGGCCTGCTGCGGCCCCGCGCCCGCTACGTGGGGCCCGCGCCAGCAGATGGGGCGCCGGGGGGTTAAGGAACTCGCTGCCAAGCCCCCGATCAACCGATCGGGCTGGAACAGCAGCGCCGCAGCGCGAGTATCGAAAAAAGGACATTGCACCTGGAGTGGAGACTTTGCGGTGCTCTCCTGCAAGGTCGTAACGTGAGGTGCAACGTCCTTAGGTGTCAGCTGTTGCCACGGTCTGCCGGCGAATCAGGGCGAAGGCGCGCCCGCCTAGCGCGGCCACCAGGGCTGCCCCCGCCAGAGCCAGTCCCAGGGCGGCGGCCAGCCCCACTTCCTCGGCAATAAAGCCGATGGCGGGGGGCCCCAGCAGAAACCCGCCGTAGCCGATGGTGGCGACCTGGGCAATGCCGCGCCCGGCCAGGGCGTGCCCGGCGGCGCCGTACATGACCGGCACCACGTTGCTCAGGCCCAGCCCTGAGAGGGCGAAGCCCAGAGCGGCGAGCCCCGGGTCGCGCGCCAGCAGCGCCAGCCCCAGCCCCAGGGCGGTCAGGGCGGCGCCGCCGCGCACGGTGCGCTCGTCGCCCAGAGCGCTGCGGGCGCGGTCGCCAAACCAGCGCCCCAGCGTCATGGCCCCCACAAAGGCCACGTACCCCAGCCCGGAGCCGCCCCCGGTCACCCCCAGCACATCCCGGAAGTAGAGGGCCGCCCAGTCGTAATTGGCGCCCTCGGCCAGCATGCCCAGGAAACACAGGGCGCCCAGCAGCGCCGCTGCGGCACTGAGGGGCACCCGGCGCTGTTGCCCAGCAGCGGCAGACTGGCTGGTGGCGTCGGGCAACAGAAAGCGGCCGGCCACCAGCGCTGCGGTGGCGGTCACTCCCACCACCAGCAGGCCGTGCAGGGCCAGGGGCACGCGCCCCACCAGCAGGCTGCCCAGCCCCGCGCCCAGCAGGCCCCCCAGGCTGAAATAAGCGTGCAGGCGGCTCATGATGGGCCGGCCCAGCGCTTTTTCCACCGTCACACCCTGGGCATTCATGGCCACGTCCATGCTGCCGTTCAGGGCGCCCAGCACCGCCAGGGCCGCCACCAGCAGCCCGAAGCTGGGGGCCACAAAGGGCAGCAGCAGCGACAGCATGCAGCCCACCGCCACCACCCAGGTCACGCGGTGGCTGCCGTAGCGGGCGGTCCAGCCGCCGGTCAGCGGCATGGTGCACAGGCTGCCCAGTCCTACTGCCAGCAGGGCGCCCCCAATCTGGGCCTCGCTGAGGTTCAGGGTGTCGCGCACGCCGGGAATGTTCACCCCCCAGGTGGCGAACAGCACGCCGTTAATCAGGAACATGGCGCTGACCGCGCGTCGGCCAGCCTCGGTGGCTGGGGTGGACAGCGGGACAGACGTGGGGGCAGGGGAGGGGTGAGTCATGGCAACCTCGGGGGCAACTGAAACGTTTCAGTTGGTCTGATCATACGCTAGCATCTGGCCATGTCGCCTGCCAGTCCTGACGCGCCGCCCCGGGTCACCCTGCGGGAGGTGGCCCGGATGCTGGGGGTCAGCGTGGCCACCGTCAGCAACGCCTACAACCGCCCCGACCAGCTGAGTGCCGAGTTGCGCGGGCGCATCCTGGAGCAGGCGCAGGCGCTGGGCTACCACGGCCCCGATCCGCTGGCCCGCAGCCTGCGCCGGGGCCGCACCGGGGTACTGGGCGTGGTCTACGACGCGCCGCTGGATTACGCCTTTGCCGACCCGGCGGCGGCCCTGTTTCTGGGCAGTGTGGCCCGCACCGTGCAGGCCGAGGGGTTCAGTGCCCTGCTGCTGGCCAGCCCCCACGGCCCGGCTGCCGACCCCACCCTGCCGGTGCGGGGGGCAAGCGTGGACGGGTTTATCGTGTACTGCGCGGCCGGGGGCACGCCGCTGCTGCGCGCGGTGCTGGACCGGCGCCTGCCCACCGTGCTGGTGGACCAGGACCCGCAGCCGGGCGTGACCAGCGTGGGCATTGATGACCTGGGGGGCGCCCAGGCGGCGGCCGCCCATCTGCTGGCCCTGGGGCACCGGCACCTGGGCGCCGTGTGCCTGTCGCTCACGCCGGGTACAGCTGGTGGCCCCGTGCTGGCCGGGACGCCCCTGCCCGGTGGCTACCGGCCCTCGGTACAGCGGCTGGCCGGTTACCGCGCCGCCCTGGCCGGGGCAGAGGGCGCGGCGCTGCATGCACGGGAAACCGGGCAGAACACGCCAGACGAGGGCGAGGCCCACGCGCAGGCGCTGTTGCAGGCGCACCCGGAGATCACGGCCCTGCTATGCATGAGTGACGTGCTGGCCCAGGGGGCCCTGCGCGCGGCCGCCGCCCTGGGCCGGCGCGTGCCCGAGGACCTGAGCGTAATCGGCTACGACGACGTGCCCAGCAGCCCGGCCCTGAACCTGACCACCGTGTGGCAGCCCACCGCCGAGAAGGGCCAGCGGGTGGGTGAGGCCATGCTGGCTCTGCTGCGCGGCGAGGCGGCCCAGGGCGGCACCCTGCCCACCCGGCTCACCCTCCGCGGCACCACTGCCCCGGCCCCTGCACTACCCTGACGGGCATGAAACTCATGGTGGTGGGGGGCGCAGGGTACATCGGGTCCCATACGGTGCGGCAGCTGCGGCGGGCGGGGCATGACGTCACGGTGTTCGACAACCTCAGCAGCGGCCACGCGGCGGCCCTGCCGGAAGAGGTGGTGCTGGTGCAGGGTGACCTGCTGGACCAGGAAACGGTCAAGGCCGCCCTGATCGCCCACCAGCCCGACGCCGTGATTCACTTCGCCGCGCTGATTGAGGTGGGCGAGAGCATGCGCGCCCCGGGCCGCTACTACCGCAACAACGTGGTAGGTAGCCTGAACCTGCTGCAGAGCATCGCAGAGACGCGCAAGATTCCGCTGGTCTTTTCCTCCACGGCGGCCGTGTACGGCACCACCGACGCCGTGCCGATTCCCGAGGACGCCCCCCTGCAGCCCGAGAGCGTGTACGGCGAGACCAAGCTGATGACCGAGCGCATGATTCACGCGTTCCATACAGCGCACGGCCTGCCTTATGTGGTGCTGCGGTACTTCAACGTGTGCGGCGCCGCCCCCGAGGGCGACATTGGCGAGGCGCACGCCAGCAAATCCCATCTCATCGAGATGGCGGCCCTGACCGCCCTGGGGCAGCGCGAGAAGATGTTGATTTTCGGGGATGACTACCCCACGCCCGACGGAAGCTGCATCCGGGACTACGTGCATGTGCAGGATCTGGCAGACGCCCATGTGCTGGCGGTGGAAGCCCTGGTGCGGGGTGAGAGGACAGCCGCCACCTACAACGTGGGCCTGGGCCACGGCTTCAGTGTCAAGGAGGTGCTGGACGCCTTTGACGCGGTGGCCGGCACGCCGCTGCCGCGCGAACTGGCGCCGCGCCGCGCCGGAGACCCGCCCCGCCTGGTGGCCGACGCGGCGCGCATTCGCCAGGAGCTGGGCTTCGCGCCACAGTTCACCGACCTGCACGAGATCGTGCAGACGGCCTGGAACTGGCATAAGAAACATCCGCACGATTTCCGGCAGTAACGGGCAGGCGCCATGACAGAGGGCAGGGGCGCGTGGCCACCTGCCCTGCAGGAGAACAGGTTCAGTACGCCACAGCCTCCAGCTTGCCCAGGCTGACCCCCGCTGAATTGGCGGTGATGGTCAGCGGCCGGGTGCCTGCTGCCACACCCGCAAAGTCCACCGGAATGGTCTGCCCGGCGCCAATGGACAGCGGGACGCTCCGCCCGTTGAAGTTGACGGTGAAAGCTGAGCTGGCCGCGCTGCTGGCATTCGTGATCAGGAAGCGCAGATTGCGGGTGGCATCAAGGCGCAGGTCGTAGGTCTTGCCGGCGCCGTTGGCAATGGCGCCCACGCTGGTCGTCACCACGCCCGGCACGGCGATGGACGCGGCGTTGGTGATGACGTTCAGGTCGCCTGTAAAGGCCGAGGCGTTGTTGCGGGCGTCCACGGCGCGCACCTTGAAGGCGTAGGTGGTGCCTCCCGCCAGGCCGGTGATGGTGGCGCCCGTGCCCGTTACGCTGCCGCTCAGCGCCCCGTTGGTGTAGATCTCGTACTTGCTGACGCCGCAGTTGTCGCTGCTGGCGCTCCAGCTCAGGGTGACGCTGCTGCTCGTCTTGCCCGGCGAGGTGAAGCCTGCCGGCACGCTGGGCGCCGTGCTGTCGGTGTCGCACGCGTTGCTGCCCCCGCCACTGAGATTGCTGCCACTGACGCTGCCGATGACCACGCCGTCACTCTTGGCCGTAATCACGATGGTCTTGGCCCCGGTGCCCACATTCGGGAAGTCGGCAATCACGGTCTGCCCGGCGTCCACGGCGAGGTCGTAGTTGGTGCCGTTAAACGCCACGTTGATGGTGCGGCTGTTCTGCCCCGACGCGCTTTGCACCGACAGGCGGTAGGTGCCCGCCGAGGTGACGTTCACGGGGAAACTCTTACTGGTGCCGTTGGCCACCGCGCCGCCGCTGGTGGTCACAGTGCCGGGCAGGTTGGCCGTGCCGGTGCTCGCCGGGTTGGTGGTCACGCTCAGGTCACCCGTGAAAGCGCCCAGGTTGCCCGCGCTGTCCTTGGCCCGCACCCGGAAGGTGTAGGCGGTGTTCGCGCTCAGGCCGCCCACTGTGGCGCCTGTGCCCGTGACCGTGGCCTTCAGCGCGCCGTTCTGGTAAACCTCGTAGCTCGCCACGCCGCAGTTGTCGCTGGCGGCGGTCCACGACAGGCTCACGCTGTCGCTGGTCTTGCCCGGCGAGGTCAGGCCGCCGGGGATGCCCGGGGCCACCGTATCGGTCTGGCACACCGGGGGCTGGGTGACCCCGCCGCGCGAGGACACCACCTGCCGCGCGGGCACGTTCAGCGTGGCCCCGTCCGAGAACGACACGGTGACGGCGCTGCTGCCCGGGTTGTAGGCCGCGTAGGTGCGGGTATTTCCTTTCTTGAACACCGCGTAGTGGGGGGTGTTGGCGGTCACGGTCGTGTCCACCTGTCCCATGGCGTTCAGGCTGTGCAGGAACTGGTAGGTGTGGGCCTTGGTCTCGCCCTCTTCCGGGGTGTAGTTGCCGCTGCCAAACTTGTTCAGCGCCCCGGCCGCGTCGTACATGCTGTAGACCTGCCAGAAGATGTCGCGCCACATGGTGGGTTCGCGGCCCAGGAAATCATAGTTCGTCTTCAGGTAGCCGGGATTGCGGCCCAGGTACAGGCTGCCCGCCGTGATGGGCAGGAAGTTGATGCCCTGAATCGCTTCACGTTCTGCACTGAACCACGTGGAATAGGCGCCGCCGTCCCCCCAGACCATGCCCACCGCCGGTTTGTTGTACCCCGCTGGAAAGACCCCGCCCCCCTGGTTAAACCAGTACTGCTCAATGGCGGTGGTTTCCGTGGTGTACAGGTAGATGCCCAGGTCGCGGATGGCCGTGTTACCCGTTACCGAACCCCAGTTCACCAGCGCCGAGGAAAAGTTCATGTCCTCGCTGCTGGATTCCTGGTTGTTCCCGGCCGCAAAGCCCGAGTGCCCGGCGGCCCACGAGTGCCCCGCGTAGGGGTCAAAGTTGCGCAGGCGGGGAAACTGACTCGTGTTCGTGGTCCAGTTGGCGGCGTCCATGATCAGGTCGTTGATGCTCGCGCCCCAGGTGCGGCCCTGTGGGGTGGTGCCGCCCGGCCAGCTCGGGCGGTATTGCGTGAGCAGCGCGGCGGCCTTGATGAAATAGCCCCAGTGAAAGTGGTGGTCGTTCAGCTCCTCCTCGCTGCCGTAGCCCTGCGGGTAGCCGATCAGGGTGCCCCACGCCGCGTTGTAGTAAAAGAGGTTGCTCCCCTGACCGTCCAGCCAGTCCTGCAGCACCCGCTGAATGGCATCCAGAAAGGCGGTCTGCGCGGCCCCGTTGCCCACCTGCTCGGCCAGCGGTACCAGTTCGGCCAGCTTGCCCAGACCCTTGCCCACCCAGTACGAATCGCCCGTGGGGTTCAGGGTGGCGCTGGTGTTGGCCTCGTTCACGTAGGCGGCCAGCTGGGTCTTACTCAGGGTGTTGGCCGCGCCGTTGTCCGGCAGGTAGGGCAGCACGCCCTGAAACTTCTGGCTGGTGGTGAAGCTGCCCGCGCCGCGCACCACCCGCATCTCGCCGCGCGGGGACACGTAGGTGTAGCCCGTGTTCACGCTGCCGGAATTCAGCCACTGGTGGCGGTACAGCGCCATGACGGTGCCGCTGGCGCTGCCTTCTTTGGCCACGGTGTTCACCGCGTAGGTGCTGTTCAGGGTGGCGGTGGCGGCGTTGTAGTTCCAGCTGACGGTGCTGCCCGTCACGAAGTTATAGGCGTAGGTTTTGAAGTCGTTCAGCGTGGCCACCGTGTTGTCGGGCAGCGCGGCAATGGAGTAGTAGTCCTTGCCCGCCAGCGTGGAGGTGGCCACCGTATTGTTCACGCTCCAACTTGACCCGCTCGGCGCAAAGATGCCGTAATGGCGCCCATTCACCGTGATGCCCAGGACATTGCCCTGGTTCGACCAGACCGTGGGCGTGGCAATAAAGGTGACCTGGGCGTCACCGCCTGTCTTTGTGGCATACACAAAGGGCAGACCGTGCCCGAAAGTGGCGCGCAGGGTGCGGGCGCCGTCACTCCAGTACGCGGTGGTGGTCCAGTCGCCCCAGTCGTCGGTCTTGGTGTCGGGCGAGTTCAGGCCCGCCACGCCCAGGGTCAGGTCCGGGGTGTAGGGGTACTCGTATTTTTCCAGCCCCGGGGCCCCCACGATCTGCGAGCGGTTGGGGTAGCTGAGTTCCAGGCCGCCGGCGCGGGCGTGCATGGCCAGCGGGTGGGCGAACATGTTCTCGGAGTAGGCATTGCCCGCGTTGCGCTTGAACAGGATGGACGACCAGAACTCGTTCGTGGGCGCCTTGCCCCTGGCCGCCGCGTTGGCTGTCCAGGCCGGCGTCAGCAGGGTGCCGGAGGTGTTCGTGGGGCCCCCCTTGGTTCCGGGCGGGGGGCTGGTGCTGTAATCCTGCGCCTGCAGGCCGGGGCGGTCCTGACTGGTTTGTGGCGTGACGGTGCCGCAGGCAGAGAGGGCCAGACTCAGGCCCAGCAGAAGGGTGGAACGGGCGCGAACGGTGGACATAGGCAACCTCCAGACCGCCCGGGTCCGGCGGTCAGCTGAGAACGTTTTCAAAGAGATGGAGAAAGAGAGGAACTCAGTGAGACATGGGCCGGGCGTAGCGCACTGATTCGCGCACGCTGAGGGTGAGAGGCAGTTCTGGCGGCTCCAGGGGAAGGTCCGGGGCCTGCAGGCGGCGCAGCACCCTGCGCGCCGCCTGTTCCCCCATCTCGAACAGAGGCTGGTGAACAGAGGTCAGCGGAGGCAGGGTGAACTGCGAGGCGGGCAGGTCGTCAAAGCCGATCAGTGAAATGTCGTCTGGCACGCGGATGCCGCGCCGGTACAGCCCCAGCCGGGCGCCGTAGGCCATCTGGTCGTTGGCGGCAAAGATGGCCGAGAGCGCGGCGCCCTGGCCCAGCCAGTGTTCCACCGCCTGAATCCCGGCTGATTCGTTGAAGTCGCCCTCAAAGACAAGGCGGGAATCAAAGTCCAGCCCGGCCTCGGCCAGTGCCAGCCGGTAGCCTTCCAGGCGGTCCACCGCGTCCCGCTGCGACGAGACCCCCGTGATGTGGCCAATGCGGCGGTGGCCCAGCTGAATCAGGTGGCTGGTGGCCAGAAAAGCGCCCTGCACGTTGTCCACACTCAGACAGGCGGCTTCCAGCCCAGCCACCCGGCGGCCCACCAGCACCAGGGGAAAGCGGGCGTGCAGGTCACGCAGTTGCCCGTCGCCCAGCCGCCCGCCCAGGATGATCAATCCGTCCACCTGCCGCCGCGTCAGGGCCGTGATGGCCGCCGATTCATCCTGAATCTGCCAGTGGCCGTTCACGAAGATGGGCTGGTAGCCGCTGCCCGCAAAGCCCACGTCAATGCCGCGCGCCACCTCGTTGTAAAAGGGGCTGGCGATGTCCTGCGTCAGCACGCCAATGGTCATGGAGCGCCCGCGCACCAGACCCTGCGCGGCCACATTGGGCTCGTAGCCCAGCTGCGCCGCCGCCGCCAGCACCCGCGCGCGCTTGGCTTCTGCCACAGCCGAGGAGCCGTTCAGGGTGCGCGACACGGTGCTGATGGAAACGTCCGCAGCCCGGGCAATGTCTTTGATGGTCACG
The DNA here is from genome assembly GCF_003028415.1 of Deinococcus arcticus. Classification (NCBI taxonomy): domain Bacteria; kingdom Thermotogati; phylum Deinococcota; class Deinococci; order Deinococcales; family Deinococcaceae; genus Deinococcus; species Deinococcus arcticus. The sequence continues at coordinate 9,353 of NZ_PYSV01000028.1, read as the reverse complement.
CTCCGCATAGGCGCAGTCTGCTCCAGAAGAAGGGAAGAGGCGAGTCAAAGCGGGGGATAGGGCACCAGGGCCACGGTCCGCTGCGCTGAATTGAGGCTTGTCTGGTGAGCTTAGGCCAATCTGAAAACGTTGTCAAATCGGTCCAGGGTGCGGGTGGTTCTGGGAACGCGCTGGCATGCCGTAGGCTGCGGTCATGACCTCAGTTGCGCAGGCCGACCTTCAGCCGCAGATCGAGCAGGGGCTCCGCGACCTGGCCGCGCTGGTGGCGCTGCCCAGCGTGTCGGCGCAGGGCCGTCATCTGCCTGAAACGGCGGCGGCCGTGACCGCCCTGCTGGAGGCCGAAGGCTTTACCGTGCAGGCCTACTCCGGGCAGGTGGCCCCGGTGCTGGTGGCCGAGGCGGGCGAGGGCCCCTTTACCCTGCTGATCTACAACCACTACGACGTGCAGCCCGAGGACCCGCTGGACTTGTGGGCCACCCCGCCTTTCAAGCTGACGGAGCGGGACGGACGCCTGTATGGGCGCGGCGCCAGCGATGACAAGGGCGAACTGATTTCCCGGCTGGCGGGCCTGCGGGCCCTGAAAGCGGCGCGCGGCGGCGTGTTGCCCCTGAAGGTCAAGTGGCTGATTGAGGGCGAGGAGGAGGTGGGCAGCCCCAGCCTGGACGCCTTTCTGGCCGCGCACGCCGCCGAACTAAAGGCCGACGGCGTGTGGTGGGAATTCGGCTCCATTACGCCCGAAGGGCGCCCGGTGCTGTATGCGGGCCTGAAGGGCATCGTCTGCGTGGAGCTGCGCTGCGCGGTGGCGGCGGGTGACCTGCACAGCAGCAACGGCGCGGTCGTGGACAACCCGCTGTGGCGGCTGGCGGCGGCCGCAGCTTCCCTGCGCGATGCCGATGGCACCGTGCTGATTCCCGGCTTTCACGACGACGTGCGCCCCCCCAGCGAAGCCGATCTGGCCGCCATCGCCCGCCTGCCGGGCACCGGCGAGGCCCTGCGCGACACCTACGCGGTCACCCGCCCCCTGGGCGAGGGAAGCGAGTACCACACCCGGCTGAACCTGAAACCAGTTGTGAACGTGAACGGCTTTCACGGTGGCTACGGCGGCGAGGGCAGCAAGACAGTGCTGCCAGCGGCCGGCACGGTGAAGCTGGACTTCCGGCTGGTGCCCGACCAGCACCCGGACCGGGTGGTGGAACTGCTGCGGGCCCACCTGAACGCACAGGGCTTTGCAGATATCGAGATTGTCGAGCTGGAAAGCCACCAGCACCCGGCGCGCAGCGATCTGGCCCACCCCTTCGTACAAACGGCGGTGCGGGTGGCGCAGGCCGTACACGGATTTGAGCCCATCCTGAACCCCAGCAGCGGGGGCAGCGGGCCCATGCACCCGTTCATGGCGCATGTGGGGGCGCCGGTGATTGCCCTGGGGATTGGCAATGTGGGCGGCCGGGTTCACGCGCCGAACGAGAACATCCTGCGGCGGGATTTCGAGAATGGGGTCCGGTTTGCGGCGGCGTTTCTGGAGGCGTTGGCGGAGGGGCCGGCGTAGCCCCGCTCCCCAGCCCCAGACTCGGAGAGCTGCGCAGCAGAGGAAAGACGGCTTCGCCGCGCAGGGCGGCCTGCGCGTTGCCGCTGGTTTGACGGGCGCGCCTGGAACCTGGCAGCGGGAGGAGCAACATTGGCACTGGGCAACGTGGACTGGCGATTCGGGGCGGCCTTTCTTCGCCCCGCTGTGTACGCCGTGTCCCTTCTGTGCCCATCGCCGGACGCCCGTACGCTTCGCGGCTCAGCGCGAGTCAGCCTGAGTCACCGAATCGAGAGGAGCGACGCGCAGAGCTGCCCCGCAGAGGGGCCGTCCCCGAGCGAGTGGGACCACGTTCGACGGCTTCGTCTGGACCCGGGCGGGGGTGGGGCAAGAAGGCTTGGTGCGGCCTGATACGGGTTCCGAAACATTCCGTAACGTGTTACGGAATTTTTCCGACCAGCGGAAGAAGGAAAAAATACGGATTTCCGGGAATTGGGCTGGAACAACGCCGAAGGCGGGGAACATCCGGCTCTTTCCCGGATGTTACGGAAATGGACGGCAGTCCGTATGAAAGGTTCGCCTTGTTAAGTAGCTCGCTGTTGATCTTTAGATCAACCGAGCGGGCTGGAACAGCTGCGCCGCAGAGCGAGTATCGGAAAAAGGACGTTGCACCGGGAGTGGAGACTTTGCGGTGCTCTCCTGCAAAGTCGTAACGTGAGGTGCAACGTCCTTAAAAGACAAAAGAATTGTCAAAAGACAAACGAAAAGGCGAGTGGCGTGCTTGCCCTCGCCTCCTTCTTTTCCTGCAGCCTACAACCCACGTCCCACACCTATCTTTTCCCGCGCTCCGCCTCCCGCCAACCGCTCCCCCCTTCACACATCCGGATACACCTTGATCTCCGTAATGTGCGCCCGGTCGGGGCGGGTCAGGGCGTGGGCCACGCTCTTGGCCAGCCCACGGGGGTCAATCATGGTGTCCCAGCCCAGGCCCGCGTCGCGGTTGGCCGGCGTGTCAATGGCGCCCATGGGGTACAGCACCATGCCGCGCACGCCCTTGGCCTTGAGTTCGTCGTGCAGGCTCAGGACGTAGGCCGAGACCGCTGCCTTGCTGGCGGTGTACAGCGCCGCTCTGGGGCCACTGAGGCGGGCGGCCTGCCCCGCGCTGACGCCCATGATCAGGCCGTCTTTCTGCTTCATCATGTGCGGCAGCACGCCCTGCACCGCGTGAAACAGGGTGGTCATGTTCGTGTCGAACATTGCGCGCAGGTCCTGGGTGGTGGCTTTGTGGGCGTCTTGCAGGGTGAAGGCCCCCACCGTATGAATCAGGATGTCCACCTTGACCTTGCGCAGGGTGTCAATGCTGCCTTCCTGTGTCAGGTCCAGGTCCAGCACTTCGGTGGCAGGAAAGCGGTCGGCGGCGCGTGCCAGGGCCTCGCCGCGCCCCACCAGCACCATCTGCGCGCCGGCGTCGTCGAGTTCCTGGGCAATGGCGGTGGCCAGGGCGCCGCCCGCGCCCGTCAGCATGATCGTAGAGGAGCCGAGGTTCGCCATACCCCAGGGTAACGGCTGGGCGGTGGGGAGGGAGGGGTCGCCTGAGCGTTTCTTTAAGCCGGACTCATGGGCTGGGCGGGGCAGCAGCCGGTCTTTCAGGCTTCGCCGTAGGCAGCGGCGCGCACCCGGGCCCAGTCTCCCTGGCCCAATACAAAGGGCGCGCGCTGCGTGTGGGTGGTCACGCGCGGGCCCTGGGGGGCCAGATACACGTTGATTTCACTGCGAATGCCGAAGCCCTTCTGGGCTGGGTAGGTGCCGGGTTCAATGGTCACGGCCAGGCCCGGGGTCAGGGTGCGGGTGTCGCGGGTTTCGTAATCGTCCAGGTTGGCGCCCGCGCCGTGAATCTGCACGCCCAGGTCGTGGCCGGTGCGGTGCAGGAAGTGCTTTTCCCACCCAGTGCCCATGGCGTCACGGGCGGCGCGGTCCAGCATCCAGCCCTGCAGCGCGCCCCAGCCCTGCTCGGCGTGGCCCTGCTGCAGGCGGCCCAGTGCGGCGTCACGGGCGCGGCTCACGGCGGCCCAGGCATCCAGGTACTCGGGGCCGGGCTGCCCGGCAAAGCCCACCCAGGTCACGTCGGCAAAGGGGCGGCCCGGTTCCTGGGCCCACAGGTCAATCAGCACGCATTCGCCCGCCTGCAGCGTCGCGTGGCGCTCGGGGCTGGGTTCGTAGTGGCTGTCGGCCGCGTTCACGCCGAACGAGACGTTGACCGGGTGCCCGGCCCCCATGCCCGCTGCCTCAATCTGGCGCATGATCACGGCCTGGGCGTCCAGTTCGGTCACGGACTGCCCGGCGCGCAGGCGCTCGTGAATCAGGCGAAAGGCGTCGTCCTTGGCCTGCATCAGCACGGCCACGGCGCGCTCGTGGGCAGCCAGATCATCCTCGCTCCAGGCCAGGAAGGACTGCAGCAGGTCGGCGCTGGTGTGAATGGCACGCGCGCCGGCCGCCCGCACCCGCTCCACGGTTCCGGCGTCCACGCGGCCCACGTAGGGCACGGCGCCGTTCGGGCTGTACTCCATGGCCACGGCGCGGCCTTCTGCCACTCCACGCAGCGCCGCGTCCAGCTCGGCGTGCGAGCCAAAGGGCCGCAGTTCGGCGCCCCAGTGCCGGGTGATCTCGCTCCAGGTGCCGCCCTCAATGTGGTTGTGCAGCACTGTGGCCGGGCCCTGGCGGGGCACCCACACGAAAAAGCGCCGGGTCAGAAAGGCGCTCTCCGGCAGGCCCAGCACCCGGCGGGCGTGGGGGTTCAGGCCCTGGAAGTCGTACACCAGCCAGCCGTCTAAGTCGGTGGCGCTCAGGGCTCGTTGCATCCGCGTGATGGGCGAGGTCATGGAGGTCAGCGTAACGCGCCCGCGCGGCCAGCGCCCGGCCTGGACGGACACAGGCCCAGGCAGCCACGGCCCCACCCGGACACTGGCCCACACCGCCTCGGCGCCACGCGGGCACGGGGCCACATGGCCACTGGCCCCAGCGCGCCGGGATCGGGCGGGCCAGGGCCAGAGCAGAGTGCGAAGCGGGACAGATGAGGAGCGGTGGGGTGTCATCCACCTGCCTGTTCAGTACGGGGAAAGTGGGCGGCGCGTTCCCGGTGCTCAGCGGTAGCGGGCAAAGGTCTCGCGGGTGGCGTAGTTCTGGCGGCCGCTGCCGTCGGTGAACTGGGTCAGCGCCTGCACGTCCAGGCGGCCCCTGCTGAAGTTCATCACCAGCACCGTGTTGGCAAAGCCCTTGTTGAACACCGCGCTGGCCGTGAAGTGGTTGCTGTCACTCACCGTCAGGCCGTAGGTAAGCACCGGGGCCTGTCCCCAGTTGCAGTCGTTGGGGTGGCAGCGGCCAAAGACCTGCACGCTCATCGCTCCGGCGGCCGTGCGCGTCACGTTGATGCGGGTGATGCCGTTCGTGGTGACGTTGCCGTTCACCCAGGTGCCCACCATGTCGGCTGGGGCAGCCAGGGCGCGCTGCGGGGCCAGCAGGGTGCCCAGTGCCAGCGCGGCCAGCAGCGGCGAGAAGGTGCGGGGGCTCAGGGCGGCGGTCAGGGTGTGGGTGGTCATGGCGGGGCTCCTTTGGGGGGCAAGAGGACGGGGGGCCAGCGGGCAGAGGGAAGTGCGGAAGAAGAGGGAAAAAGCAGCGGCTGGAGAGGCGTCTCTCCTGGGCTGGTAAGCAGAAGGTACCCGCGCCCCCGTGAGCGGCCCATGATCGGCGCCGGTCAGGCAATCGTCAGATATGATCAGCCCCAAAAAAGACCGCCTGGTGGGCGTCCAGGCGATATGGGGGCGGCGTTGTTACCAGCTTATTGAACTGCGGGGCGGCAGGGTCTGCACCGCCGCGTGGGCGCGGGCATAGGCAAGGTTCCAGGCCCGGGGATCGCGCGGGGCGCCGTAGCGCTCGTGCAGGTCGTCAATGATGGTCTGCGGCGTCACGCAGTTGGCGGTGGGGCCGCAGGGCGGCGCCAGAACGTCCAGGTTGGCCACGATGGCCGGCACCGCCCCGGCCCCCAGATTCAGCAGGTCCCAGACCCCCACCCGCTGGGGCGTGCGGCGCAGGTCGTTGGTCACGGCGGCCGTCTGGCGGTGCAGGTTGTGGGTGGCAATCAGGGCGCCGGGGTTCAGGGCCGTGGTGCCCAGCAGGGTGGCCAGGCCCAGCAGCAGCGCCGGAAAGGCGAAGCGCTCGGGGCGGTCACGCCACAGGCACAGGGCCAGCCAGCCCAGCGTGACCGTCACCCATACCAGAAAGGCGGCGCCCAGCACCCGGATGGGGCTCAGGCCATACGCCTGGGTGTACAGGCCCCAGCGCTGCGCGGCGCTGGCCAGAATCACCAGCAGCGGCAGCAGCACGGCGGCGTTCAGCGCACGCAGGGGCACGCGGCGCCGCGTGCCCGGGGTGCTCAGGCCGTGCGCGCCCAGCAGCACGCTCAGGGTCAGGAACGCCACGGCCATCAGTTCGGTATAGCCCCGGCGGATGTACCCCGCGTAGGTCTGGCCCTCGGGCAGGCCCCCGCCCAGCGGCACCCCCACCTCCACCAGCCCCAGGCGCCCGGCCGCGTTGCGCGGCGCAAAGAAGGTGGGGCGCAGCGCCATCAGGGCCGGGTAGGTCAGGCCGCCCGCAAAGGCGCACCACAGGGCCAGGGTCAGGCCCGAGGCCAGCAGGGTGTCCAGTTCCTGGGCCGGCCGCCACAGGCCGCTCAGGGCCTGGGCAAAGCGGGCGTCGGCGCTGGCCAGCAGCGCGCCAAAGACCAGCAGCAGCGGCGCGGCCAGGGCCAGCCCCACTCCCACGCGCCCCAGATGCTGTCCCCGGTCTCCGGTGGGGCGCAGCCGTGCCCAGGGAAAGCGCTCCAGCAGCACCAGCGGGCCATACACGAAGCGCAGGCCGCCCGTCACCAGCGCGCCCAGCAGGCCGCCCGGCGCCGCCCGGCCCAACCCGGGAAAGCGCACAAAGGCTGCCCCCAGGATCAGGCTGACCAGCAGGGCCACGCCGTTCAGGGCAGCCACTTCCGGAGGCACGTCCCACAGCACGAAGCTCAGGCCAAACAGCCCGGCCACGCCCAGCAGGGCCACGCCTGCGCGGCTGGGGTGCTGGCCCTGGCGCGCCACGCCCCACGCACTGGCCCCCAGAACCAGCACCAGCCACAGCGCCAGATTCAGCCCCAGGGCGCCGGCGCGCCACGTCAGCAGGTGGGCGGCCAGCCCCAGACCCAGCGCCAGCAGCAGGGGCCGGGCAGCCAGGGCAGGCCGGGGGCGCGCGGGCGCGGCGTCCCAATCGGCCGGCGCCAGCGGGCCAGGCGGCGGCGGTGGGCTGGCAGCGTCTGCCGAACTCGTCTGGGCTGGGGTCATGCCCGCACCGTATCCGCGCGCCCGGCCACGCCGCGTCCGCCGGAAGGAGGAGCGTCCCCCCGGGTACGGTTGCCCCGGGCCCCGCCCCCTACACTCCAGAGCATGGCCTTTCCCGACCTTCAGAGCTTCATCCGCCTGCTCGAAGCGCGCGGCGAACTCGTGCGTGTGCATACGCCAGTCAGCCGCGAACTGGAAATCACTGAGATCGCCGACCGGCTGGTGAAAACTGGCGGGCCCGCCGTGCTGTTCGAGCAGGTGCTGGGCAGCGATTTTCCCCTGGTGATTGGCCTGATGGGCACCCGTGAGCGCACCGCCCTGGCCCTGGGGGTCGCGGATCTCGATGAGCTGGCCGCGCGCGTGCGCCACCTGATTGACCTGAAGGGGGCCAGGGGGCTGGGCGGGCTGCTGGGGCAACTCCCCAAGCTGCGCGACGCCATGAACCTGCCGCCCCGCCGCGTCAACACCGGGCCCGCCCAGGAGGTCGTCTGGCGCGGTGACGAGGTGGACCTCTCGCGGCTGCCCATCCTGAAGTGCTGGCCGCAGGACGGCGGGCCCTTTGTCACCCTGCCGCTGGTGATCACCAAGGACCCTGAAACCGGCGAGCGCAACATGGGCATGTACCGCATGCAGGTGATGGGCAGGAACGTCACTGGCATGCACTGGCAGCGCCACAAAACCGGCACCAGACATCTGGAGAAGGCCAGGGCGCTGGGCCAGCGGCTGGAGGTGGCGGTGGCCATCGGCGGCGACCCGGCGCTGATCTACGCCGCCACCGCGCCTCTACCGCCCATTCCGGGCCTGGATGAGTTTGCCCTGGCCGGGTATCTGCGCGGCCAGCGCTACCCCGTGATGAAGGGTGTGACGGTGGACCTGGACGTGCCGGCCAACGCGGAGTTCATTCTGGAGGGCTACGTGGACCCGCAGGAACCCTGGGTTATGGAGGGGCCCTTTGGCGACCACACTGGCTTCTATACCCTGCCGGACCTGTACCCGCAGTTTCACGTGACGGCCGTGACCATGCGCCGCCAGCCCATCTATCCGGCCACCATCGTGGGCCGCCCGCCCATGGAGGACGCGTACCTGATTGAAGCCTCTGAGCGGCTGTTTCTGCCCGCCGCGCAGCTCATCCTGCCGGAGATCGTGGATTACCACATGCCGCCCGCCGGGGTGGCGCACAACCTCGTGGTGGTCAGCATCAAGAAGAGTTATCCGGGACAGGCCTACAAGGTTGCCAACGGGCTGTTCGGGCTGGGCCAGATGATGTTTGCCAAGGTGATCGTGGTGGTGGACGAGGGCGTCAAGGTCAACGACTTCGCAGCCGTGTGGCGTGAGGTGGCCCAGAAGGCGGTGCCGGGGCGCGACACCCTGACCACACGCGGCCCAACCGATGTGCTGGACCATTCCAGCCGGGGCTGGGGCTACGGCGGCAAACTCATCATCGACGCGACCACCAAGCGCCCCGAGGAGGTGGGCGGCGCGGTGTCCTCGCGCGACGAGCAGGCGGGCGATCTGGCGCCCGAGGCGTTTGCGCCGCAGGTGGCTGCCTCACTGCCAACCTCCGGCGGCGTGCTGGCCCAGACCCAGACGCCAGACGGCTACTGGCTGGTGGCGCTGAACAAGACCCGTCCCGGGCAGGCGCAGGAACTGGCCCAGCTCTTTGCCGCCCACCCGGCGGCAGCGGGCATGCGCCACCTGCTCCTCGTGGATGAGGAAACGAACGTGCACGACCTTCAGGACGTCTGGTGGACCATCCTCAACAATATTGATCCGGAGCGCGATGTCTGGCCTCAGGGTGGCCTGCTGGTCTGGGACGGCGCCCGCAAATTGCCCGAAGAGGGCTTCGTGCGCCCGTGGCCCCCGAAGATCGTCATGGATGAGGCGGTGGTGCGTCGGGTAGACGCCCTGTGGCATCTGTACGGGCTCGCGCCGCTGCAGGTGACCCCGCCAGAGAAGGAAGGCGCCGCACAGTAGAGTGCCGCGCAGAAGAGACGCCGCGCGGACACATACAGCACAGGGACCAGGGGACAGAGTGTTCTCCCTTCTGGTCCTTTTTTCATGGTCTGGGCACCCTTGAAGACTTGCTCTGGAATTGTTCAGGGCGGCTCTGGGCGGCCCTCATCCACGCGGGTCTGGGGAGGTGTTGACAGAACTGGGCAGAAGCCATATAGTTCTCTTCGCCCGAGAAGAAGGGCGAAGGCGAAAAGCCCCCAAGGGACTCGCTGGGACGCATGAAAATCTGGTTCTGATGACGATGACAGGAACGACCGACAGGTCGTGCCGAGCGGATCACCCCCCGGTGATCTCCAGACTCGGAGAAGGTCGCAAGACCAAAGAAGCCCGAGAGGGCAAGCCAAGCGCAAGCGAGGCATCAGACTGTATCAATTGACTTCGGTCAGTGATAACCATTTCTTGGAGAGTTTGATCCTGGCTCAGGGTGAACGCTGGCGGCGTGCTTA
>NZ_PYSV01000027.1 GCF_003028415.1 Deinococcus arcticus | reverse complement strand
CGGACTCGTCAATCTCCGCTGGCAACGCCGACTCTACCTATCCACACACTAAATTTAGGGCTAAGCCAGCGGGGCGACGGTTCCCGTCGCCCCGCTCCCCCTTCGGCTACTGCGCAACAGGTCTTCACGTTACGACTTTGCAGGAGAGCACCGCAAAGTCTCCACTCCCGGTGCAACGTCCTTTTTTCGATACTCGCTCTGCAGCGCAGCTGTTCCAGCCCGCTCGGTTGATCTAAAGATCAACAGCGAGCGACTTAACTTCACCTCAACCCCAGAGCGCCTGCCACACTTCCTGGCAAGCGGCCTGCGCGCGCCTACCGCCCGCCGTAGTTCGGCGCCTCCTTCGTGATCGTCACCCCATGCGGATGGCTTTCCACCAGGCTGGCCCCGGTAATCCGCACAAACTGCGCCGTGTCACGCAGCGTCTGCAGGTCTGGGGCCCCGCAGTAGCCCATGGAACTGCGCAGGCCCCCCACAAACTGGTACAGCACCTCGCCCGCCGTACCCTTGTAGGCCACGATGCCCTCGATGCCCTCGGGCACGAACTTGCGGCTGCCGCTCTGGAAGTAGCGGTCGGCGCTGCCCTGGTCCATGGCGCCCAGGCTGCCCATCCCCCGGTAGCTCTTGTACCGGCGCCCGTCACGCAGGATGCTCTCGCCGGGCGACTCGTCGGTGCCGGCCAGCATGCTGCCCATCATGACCACACTGGCGCCGGCCGCAATGGCCTTGGGCACGTCGCCGGTCTGCTTGATCCCGCCGTCGGCAATCACGGGAATGCCCGCTTCCAGCGCCGCCGCCGAGGCTTCAAAAATGGCCGTGATCTGCGGCACGCCCACGCCGGTGACCACGCGGGTGGTGCAGATGCTGTTGTGCACCACCGCGTTGTCCGCAATAAAGCTATGGGTGGGGCAGTCCACTTCAATGTCGTACACCGGCAGACTCAGGTGCAGATCGCGCCGGGAAAGCGGCTTGACCACGCTGTAATCCGGCAATTGCCGCGCGGCGTGGCTCACGTTCAAGCGGGCGCGATAACTGTCGAGCAGCTGTCCCTTCACGCCCTGGAGCCCCCCCACGTTGCCGGGCTCCACCTGCATGTTGGGGAGGCTCCCCTCGGTCAGGTGGCAGAGCAGCCCAAACAATTCCATGAGGTCGCGGGACGTGTTCACGAAGCACTGGCGGCCATCAGCGGCCACGTAGCCGTCACTGTCGAGCAGACCGTCCTTGAGCCCCTGGAGGTAGCCGGGATGCGCAGCGCGGTACGCCTGCGGCAGGGTTTTCTGGGCCCGCTTGCCAAACTGCGCCAGCAACCGAGCCCAGGGCAGCGAATACAGAGAGATACGGATGATATTCCCGTCAGGCTTGCGCACAGGAGTCAGCCCCGTCACCCGCTGCACGGTCTCGATGAGCTTGTCGGCAATGTGGCCTTCCTCGCTAGAAAAGTACCAGTCCACCCGGCCGATCTCGGACCCTGTGCGCGTCTCGCTGCCGTTGTGGTTCAGGAAGGCGTGACCGTCACCCAGGAAGGTCCCAAAGAGGTAACCCAGGTCGTAACCCACGCTCAGCTCGGTCTGGGCCCGCGCGGCCAGTTGGGCCTGGCGCACTGCGAAGTCACCCAGATCAATCTGGAAGGTCTCGGGCCATTCAAAGTGCAGGGTCCGGGGCATCAGGAACACGTCGCCCTGGGCCTCACCGACCGCCTTCCAGCGCATCTTGCTGTCGCCGGAGCGCGTGGGCTTGTTGAGCACCCCTGCGGAGCCCCGCGACGACAGGGTGGCGGCCCCCACGGTGCTCAGGTCACCGACCCAGAACTGGTGGTCAGGCGTCACCACCGTCTCGCGCAGTGAATGAACGTGCCGCACCGCCATGACCTCACGAATACCTGTACACCACGCATTGACCACCGTCACGGGGCGGCCATGCATGTTCAGCACCCGGTCACCGATCTGCACGTCTTCAATGTTCTTGTACACCCCGCTCGCCATCAGCACGCGGGTGCCTGCTGCGAAGCAACCCGGGCCGATGCCCACCTTCACCGCGTCTGCGCCGGCCAGAATCAGGTCACGGGCCCCGGCGCGGGTGGCCACGTTGCCAGCAATCACGTCCACATCGAACGTCTCTTTCACCCGGCCCAGGGCGTTCAGAATGCCCTGGCTGTGCCCGTGGGCGCTGTCCAGCACCAGCACGTCCACCCCCGCCTGCACCAGGGCGCCGGCGCGGTCCAGCAGATCGGCGCCCACACCGATGGCGGCGGCCACCCGCAGGCGCCCCAGGCTGTCCTTGGCGGCGCGGGGGTATTTCACCCGTTTGGTCAGGTCTTTAATGGTGATCAGGCCACGCAGCTGCTCGCCCTCCACCACCAGCAGCTTCTCGATGCGGTGGCGCTTGAAGATCTCCTGCGCCTCTTCCAGCGTGGTGCCCACCGGTACGGTCACCAGCGCTTCACTGGTCATCACGTCGCTCACCGGCAGGCTCAGGTCCTCCACAAAGCGCATGTCGCGGTTGGTGATGATGCCCAGCAGCCGGCCGTCCGGCGCCGTGATCGGCACGCCGCTGATGCGGTATTCGCCCATCAGGCGGTCGGCCTCGCCCACGGTGGCGTGCGGCGGCAGGGTGATGGGGTCCACGATCATGCCGCTCTCACTGCGCTTGACCTTACGCACCATCTCGGCCTGTGCGTCGATGGGCATGTTCTTGTGCAGCACGCCAATCCCGCCCTCGCGCGCCAGGGCCACGGCCATGTTCGTTTCGGTGACGGTGTCCATGGCCGCCGAGACGAAAGGAATATTCAGGCGCACCCGGCGGGTCAGCTGCGTTTCCAGGTTCACCTCGTGGGGCAGCACCTGGGAATGCCGGGGCTGCAGCAGCACGTCGTCAAACGTGATGCCTTCCTGGCCGAACTTGTAGCTGTAGCGGTCTGCAGGGCGGTGTTCTGGGGTGCCGGGCGCGGTGAGGTCAGGCGTGGCAGGCGCACTCATGGCTGCGAGTGTACGCCCTGGGGCGGCCGGGTGCGCCCCCGGTGTCCAGCTTGCAGGCCCCGGGCAGGCTGTGCTACAGTCCCTTTCGCCTTTTGGGGTCGTAGCTCAGCTGGGAGAGCGCGTCGTTCGCAATGACGAGGTCAGGGGTTCGATCCCCCTCGATTCCACCACACCAGAAAACCCCCCTGCTTGTATCCATAAGCAGGGGGGTTTGTTGCGCGTTCAGCGGCCCGGCAGGGCGCCGTATTCGGTCTGGCGGCCCAGCGGCAGCAGCCCCGGCAGGTTCAGGGGAAAGCGGGTCTGTTGCCCCGCCACCGCCAGCACCACGGCGGGGGGCGTGCGTTCCAGCGTCGCCGCAGCGCCCGGCAGGTCGCTCAGGGCGGCCAGCGGCACATAGGCTTCCTTGCCGTACAGGCGCACGGTCACCGGCACGCGCGCCGTGCCCACACGCAGGGTGGCGGTGCGGGCCGTGACGTTCAGCACGGTCAGGCGCAGCGCCGCCGCCGCTTCACGCAGGGGCAGCAGCACCTGACCGCCTTCGGTGCGGGCCTTGCTGGCTGCCGCCTGGGCCTGCTGGGCGGGGGTCAGCGTGGGCGCCGGGGCAGGCGTGACAGGACGGGGGGCCGGCTGGGGCGCGGGCGTGGTGCCGGCCTGCGGCGCCGGCTGGCCGGGTGACGGCCGCACCGGCGCCGGGGGCTGGGCCGGCTGGGCGGGCGCTGTGGGGGCGCCGGGCTTCAGGGCGGCCAGCACGGCGGTGGCGGCCGTGCGCCGGGCCTGGGTCTGGGCCTGCAGTTCGGCGGCGCTGGGCACGCGGCCCCAGGCGGCCGGATTGGCATGGAAGGTGGGCCAGGGCGCCACCGCCAGCGGACGCTGCTTCTGAATGATGTTCAGGCCGCCGCCCTCGGTGGTGAAGTACAGACTGCCCTGGTCACTCACGCTCAGGCCGGTGTCAATCTTCTTGCCCGTCTTGATCTGCCACAGCGCCTGTCCCGCCCTGCCAATGGCGTGCACCGTGCCGCTCAGGTCCGGCACCACCACCGTGCCGTCGCTGAGCTCCACCGCCGAGGCCGCCACCCCGGCGCCCGCCTTGTAGGTCCATTCGGTTTCGCCGCCGGGATTGATGGCATACACGCTGCCGTCGTAGCTGCCCACGATCACCACGCCGCCGCTGGTCACGATGGGGCTGGCATTCACGAACAGGCCCGTCTGGGCGCGCCATTTCAGTTCGCCCGCCGGACTCAGGGCGTAGATGCGCCGGTCACTGGACCCAAAGTAAATGCTGCCGTCCGGCCCGATGGCCGGCGAGCTGAACACCAGCGACCCCGCCGCGTAGGCCCATTTGAGCTGCCCGGCCGGGGTCAGCGCGTGCAGGCGGTTGTTCTGGGCCCCGAAATAGATGGTGCCGTCGGCGGCAATGGCCGGCGAGCTGAACACCGGCGCGCCCACCTTGTAGCTCCAGAGGGTCTGGCCCGCGCCGCTCAGGGCGTACACGGTGCCGCCCGCCGTGGCCACCACCACGCTGCCGTCCGGGCGCAGGGCGGGGGTGGCGTAGATATCGCCGTCCAGCTTGACCTTCCACAGCAGCTTGCCCGCCGCGTCCAGGGCGTACACCGTGTCGTCATAGGACGCGGCGATGGTGGTGCCCTGCGGCGTCACCACCGGGTAGGCGCGGCCAATGTCGCCCACCACGAACGACCACTTGGCGCTGCCAGTGGCGTCGGTACGGTGAACGCGGGCGTCGGAACCCAGGAAGGTGAGGTCGCCGTTCGGGCTGACTGTGACGCCAGAAATCACGCGCAATTCCTTGAACATGTCAATCTTGGGCGCGGTGAAGGTGGGCGTGCCCTGGGCCAGGGCCCCAGAGTAAACCGCCAGTGTAATCAGGGAAACAAAGGGCAAAGCGTGGCTGTTCCTCATCTAAACGTGCACTCCTTTACAGAGCCTTTACGGACAGGCAATGGCGTGGGACGGCATATGGACGCTGCCCAGGGTACGGCCTAAGATGCGAACTGTTATGAAGAAGATTCTCATGCTGACCGCGTTCGCCCTGGCGGGCCTGGCCGCCGCCCAGGACACCACGACGACCGATACGGCGCCGGCCACCACCGACACCATGGAAATGACCGGCCCGGCCACCATGAGTGCGGGTGACAACTTTGCCAAGGCCCAGGAGTTTGCGGTGCAGGCCGACGTGGCCTACCCCGTGCCCTTCTACGACCGCACCCTGTGGAAGGCGGCCGTGGACCACGCCTACTACGCCGCGTCTCAGGAGGCCGGCAACCGCGACTACAACGCCTACCTTGCGCAGCTGTACACCAAGACCCAGTGGTGGATCAACGCCTACAACGCCTGGAACCGCCTGGGCACCCTGACCGACCAGGAAAAGCAGTGGGCGTCACTCAGCGCTGCCAAACTGGCCTACCTGGCCCTGCAGCGCGGCGACACCACCATGGCGCGCATGTACGTGGAGAAGGGCATGGGCTGGGCGCCCAGCGCCAGCCTTCAGTCCATCATGCAGCGCCTGCAGTAAGTTTCCTTGCCTCCAGGGCCCGCGCTTCGGCGCGGGCTTTTGTGCTGTGGCGCGCCGCCACGCGCGCTGCGCCCCCCGGCTGGCTAAAGGCCGCGTCAGCCACGCTGCATCTGCCGGGGCCAGGAGCTGCTCTACCCTGGAACCATGAAACGGGTTGTGGCCCCTCTCCTTCTGTCTGCCTTATTGGCGGGTTGCGTGCCCGCGCCGCTGCGCGCCAACCCGGATTCGGCCGTGCGCCTGTCGGCAGCGCCCGCCGCCGCCCCGGCACAGCCGCTGACTGGCGAGGGCGAGCTGTACCGCTTTCCGGGCCCCGGCGCCCTGAACGTGCGCACCGACCCGGCGGCCCTGGTCACGGCCATCGTCCTGCCGCCGGGTGGGGGCGCGCGGGTGGGCGAAACCATTCGCACCGTGGCGGGTCAGACGGCCCAGCTGCCCCTGCCCGCCACCGAGGGCTTTACCCAGGTGTTCACCGTGGCCAGCCTGGTGCCGCTGGATCTGAGCAGCGCGGCTGGCGCGCGCAGCGTGGGTGAACTGAGCGCAGCGGTGCAGCGCGCCACCCAGGGCGCGCCCCGCACCGCCTACACCGTGGCCACCACGGTGTACCGCGCCGAGCGGCTGGGCACCCTGCGGGTGGGGACCACGGTGCCCGGCGCGCAGGTGCGCGTGAACGGCCGCCCCGCCGGGCTGGCCCCTGTGGAACTGCGCGACCTGCCTCCGGGGCAGGTGGAGGTGACCGCCACCCGTGAGGGCTACCGCCCGGCCTCGGCGCGGGTGAACATTGCCGGCGACCGCGTGAGTGACCTGACGCTGACCCTGCGCCTCCTGACCGGCACCCTGCGCGTGGAAAGCCCGGTGGCCGCCGATGTGCTGGCCGACCGGCGCCTGCTGGGGGCCGCGCTGCCCGGGCAACCGCTGGAACTCCCGGTGCGCTCCGGCGTGGTCAGTCTGAATGTGGTGCCGCGCGACCGGTCCCTGGCCCCCCAGACGCTGCTGGTGCGCGTGAACACCGACCTGCTCAGCCGCATTGACTGCACGCTGGCCGGCAGCACGTTCCGCTGCAACGTGCGCTGAGGGCGCTGCACCCGGCCCCGGGGCACGCAGGTGCTACCCTGCCCGGCATGACTGCGCCTGCCCCCACACATCTGCTGGGCAACCTGTACGCCCTGCAGGTGCCGATTCCCTATCCCATGGGCGCCGTGACCGTGCTGCTGGACGTGCCTGCCGGGGGCCCCGTCACCATGATTGACACGGCGCTGGACACCCCCGAGGCCCACGCCGCCCTGGAAGACGGGCTGGCGGCGCTGGGCCTGCACTGGCCGGATATTGACCGCGTGATCATCACGCACCACCACCCGGACCACTACGGCCTGGCTGGTCTGGTGGAGGAACGCAGCGGCGCGTCTGTGTACCTGCTGGACGTGGAAATCGGGCGCGGC
This sequence comes from Deinococcus arcticus, assembly GCF_003028415.1. Classification (NCBI taxonomy): domain Bacteria; kingdom Thermotogati; phylum Deinococcota; class Deinococci; order Deinococcales; family Deinococcaceae; genus Deinococcus; species Deinococcus arcticus. Next base: position 15,344 of record NZ_PYSV01000027.1, on the reverse strand, counting down.
GAGCGGTACTGGCACCTGTGGGAAGAGTGGCTGCCCGGCCACGTCAAGCATCTGCGCGACCACGGCCTGCCCCCGGCCTCACTGTTGAGCCTGGAGGCCGAGAGCCGCCGCAGCCGTCAGCGCGTACATCCCGCCAGCCGCGTGTTTCCGCTGCGCGAGGGCCAGGAGGTGGCGCTCTCGGGTGAGCCGTGGGAGGTGCTGTGGCTGCCCGGCCACGCCGACGGGCACCTGGGCCTGTGGAACGAGGCGCAGGGCACCCTGATCGCCGGAGACGCGATTCTGCCGCGCATCAGCCCGAATGTGGGCCTGTACGCCTACACCCGCCCCGATCCACTGGGCGACTACCTACAGACCCTGGGCAAGCTTGAAGCCCTGAACCCGGCGCGCGCGGTGGTGGGTCACCACGGCCCCGTCATGACCGGCGTGCAGGCCCGTGCCCGCGAACTGCGCGCGCACCACCACGAACGGCTGGACTTTCTGGGGGCCCAGGCCGCCCAGGCGCCGGGTACGGCCTACGCCCTGTCGCTGGCCATGTTTCCGCGCGACCTGAACATCAGCGGGCGGCGCTTCGCCCTGGCCGAGACCCTGGCGCACCTGGAACACCTGCGCCTGCTGGGGGGGCTGTACCGCACCTGGCAGGAAGAGGCCGGCGCCTGGGTGTACCACGCCTGAACAGCGGCGGCGCTCACTGGGTGCGCCCGGGCACGCGCTCTATACTCCGGCGCATGACAGCTTCAACGGAATTGCGGCGCATCATGGCGGCGCTGCAACAAAGTGGTCTGACCGTCGAAGCGGTCGAGGACGGCGCGCTGATCCAGGACGGCGAGACCCGGGTGGCCCTGTTTGCCGAAGTCGATCCGCAGGGCGGCGTGATTGTCCGGCTGCACCTCGATCTGGACCTGTATGTCGAGGAAGACAGCCTGAGTGACATTCTCATGGGCATGAACCTCATGAACCAGGGGCTGGATTACGGCGCACTGAATCTGGACCCCGTGGAGGAAAGCGAGGAGCCCGACGAGGGCGAGCCGCTGACCTTCGCCGTGCTGGGCCGCAGCGTGCTGTGGCTGCCTGACCTGGGCGCGGCCGAGCTGGACCGCCTGCGCGAGCATCTGCGCCGCTTCGAGCAGGAAGTCACCCAGGCAGTAGAGCGCACCCTGCACGGCAGCAAGGGCATCAGCGCCTGAGGCGGCGGCCAGCCTCTGGCCCGGGGGCTCGTGCGGCGCGGCCCATAAACCTATGATCAGAGAGCATGAGCCTGCCCGGCCCGCTTCCGTCCGGCGCTGCCCAGTGGCTGGCGCAGCTGGATGCCGTCTGGCAGGGCCGGGAACGGCAGCGCGCGGCGCCGCCCGGGTGGCCCAGGCGGCGCAGCACTGGTGCAGCGTGCAGGCGAACCCGGACCCCCAGGTGGGGCGGGCCGCTGCGGTGGTGCTGGCCTACGTGGCGTGGCGCGGCGGGCAGCTTGGCGAGGCCCGGCGCGCACTGGACTGGGTGGGCCCGGATCTCTCGCCCTGGGTGTAGTACGGCCGGGGCCTGAATGTCACTGTGGGGGTGCTGGCAGAACTGGGCGAGGTGGCCCAGGCCATGACCCTGAGCCACGTGCAGCTGGCCCTGAGTCGTCAGGTGCAGGACCGTGAACTGGAAGCCTGCGCCCTGCACGACCTGGGGGTGCTGCACAACGAACGGGGCAATCTGAGGGGCGTGCAGTCCCTGCAACAGGCCCTGCGGCTGTTCCGGGCAATTGGACTGGTGGAGGGCGGGGCGTACACGCAGCTGAATCTGGCCACCGCCCTGCTGCTGGCCGGGCAGGTGGCTGCCGCCCGCGCCGCGCTGCAGGGCGCGCTCACGCTGGCCGACCGGCACGGGCTGGGCACTGTGCAGACCTTTGCCCTGGCCCAGCAGGGCGCCCTGGAGGTGCCCCACGACCCGGCACGCGCCGAGGTGCTGCTGCGCGCCGCCCTCAGGGAACAGCAGCTCAACGCCGACCGGCCGCTGTGGGAGGCCGTTGAGCCGCTGGCCCGGCTGCTGCTGGCCCAGGCGCGGCCCCATGAAGCCTGCCTGCTGGTTGCTGCCTTTACCCGGGCAGCGCAGGCCCAGGGGTTCGAGGTGCTGGCCATGCAGGGACACGGCCTGCTGGCCGGGCTGCATGACCACCTGGGCCAACTGCAGCTGGCGCTCCATCACCTTCAGGCCCACACCACTGCCTTCAAGCAACTGCGTGGGGAAGAACACGAGCGGCGCGTGCAGGCGCTGGAAGTCACGCACCGCACCGCCCTGCTGCGCCTGCAGGCCGAGGCCGAGGAAGCCCGCGCCGCCGAACTCACACGGCTTCTACAGATGGACGAACTGACCGACCTGTTCAATCGCCGCCACCTGCTCACCGCCGGCGCCGAGCTGCTGCGGGGGCAACCCGGCGCTGTGGCGGTGGCAGATCTAAGTAGCTCGCTGTTGATCTTTAGATCAACCGAGCGGAGCGAGTATCGAAAAAAGTACGTTGCACCGGGCGTGGAGACTGTTCGGTGCTCTCCTGAACAGTCGCACCATGAGGGGCAACGTACTTAAGTCGTTCGCTGCCAAGCCCCCGATCAACCGAGCGGGCTGGAACAGCTGCGCCGCAGCGCGAGTCTCGAAAAAAGGACGTTGCACCGGGCGTGGAGACTGTTCGGTGCTCTCCTGAACAGTCGCACCATGAGGGGCAACGTCCTTAGACCACTTCAAGCGGATCAACGACGCCTTCGGGCATGAGGTGGGCGACGAGGTGCTGCGCCACTTTGCCGGGTGTCTGCACGCAGCCCTGCCCGGCACTTTCGCCGCCCGGGTGGGGGGCGAGGAATTCATGCTGCTGTTCCCGGGCCGCTCCGCCACCGTGGCCTGCCAGGACCTGAGCGCTCTGCGGGCGGCCCTGCCCGCCGCCGGGTTGCCGCCCGTCACCTTGACTGCCGGGGTGGTGGGGTGCACCGATGGCCACCTGCCGGCCGCCCTGCGCCGCGCCGACCTGCTGCTATACCAGGGCAAGGCCCAGGGCCGCGACTGCGTGATTTCAGAGCCGGAGGACCCGGAAGTGGAGCCTCTAGTCTAGGCACCCCCCCCTCGTTCAGCCTCCTCTTCCCCGACCGGAGGGGCGCCGCACAGCTGGGCAGGGCAAACAAGAAGCTGGGCAGCCCTTTCCCGATGAACCTGCGACACCCGGACCCAGCCTCCGGGGCCTCAACCGGTGGCGTCCAGAGTGGCAGGGGGCCAGGCCCATCTCGCCTCGTTTCCGCTCAGCCCTCTGAACCTGGCTGCCCCTGGCGCACAGTCGCGCGGGCCGGAAGAGTGTTCTCCGGCCCGCCTGAGTGGCTGATTGTTGCTGAGGCCCGTATCAGTCCATGGCCAGCGCGAGGTCTGGCTGGGCCACGGTGGCACCTACCCCCCGCAGCCGCTCAACCAGGCACTCATAGCCACGGTTGAGGTACTGCACGCCGTCAATCACCGTTTCGCCCTCGCAGGTCAGCGCCGCGATAAAAAGGGCAGCGCCGGCGCGCAGGTCCGCCGCCTTTACGGGGGCGGCGTGCAACTGGCCGCCCTGAATCACCTGGGTGTAGCCACTGACGGTGATGTTGGCGCCCATGCGGTGCAGCTCGGCCACGTGGGTCAGGCGGTCCGGGTACACCGGGTCCTGCACCACGCTGGTGCCGGGCACGGTGGCCAGCAGGGCACTCATCTGTGGCTGCAGATCGGTGGGAAATCCGGGGTAGCTCTGGGTGGTGATATTTACCGGTTTCAGCGCGCGCTCGCGGGCGTCCACCACCATCGTCTGCCCGCTGTCCATCACGGAAACCCCCATCTCCTGCAGCTTGCCGGTTACGGCGCGCAGGTGGTCGGAGCGCACATTGGTCAGGGTCAGGCAGCTGCGGGTGGCCGCCGCCAGCATCATGAAGGTGCCGGCTTCAATGCGGTCGGGAATAACGGTGTATTCGCCGCCGCGCAGGGCCATCACACCCCGGATGGTCAGGGTATTGGTGCCTGCGCCCTGAATGTCGGCGCCCATGCGGTTCAGGAACTCAATCAGCTCCACCACGTCGGTGTCAATGCTGGCGTTTTCCAGGGTCACCACGCCGTCGCCCAGCACGCTGGCCAGAATGGCGTTGTGGGTCCCGCCCACAGTCAGCAGTTCAAAAATAAAGCGCCCGCTGAGGCTGCTCTGGCGCACGGCGGTAAAGTTCCCGCCGTCCTCAGTGATCTCGGCACCCAGGGCGCGCAGGGCCTTGACATGCTGGTCCACCGGGCGCGGTCCCCAGGCGCAGCCGCCCGGCATGGACACCGTGGCCTGCCCGGCGCGGGCCAGAATGGCGCCCAGCACGATGAAGCTGGCGCGCATCTTGCTGACCAGGGCGTAGGGGGCGTCGGTGTTCAGGATACGTGGGGTGTGCAGTTCCAGGTCGTTGGCGCCCACCCACACGTGCTGGGTGCCCAGGTGCGCCAGCAGTTCCAGAATCGTGTGGACGTCGCTCAGGCGCGGCACGCCCCGCAGGGTGATTTTCTCGGCACTCAGCAGGCTGGCAACAATGATAGGCAGCGCAGCATTCTTGCTGCCCTGAACGGCGATCTCGCCGCGCAGTTCGCGGCCTCCCTGGAGGTGCAGTGGGGTCAGTTGCATGGGTGAGTCATCCTTGGTGAGGGGTCGCGCCGCTGGGGTGCGCCAGAGAAATCGAGAGCGCGGTACAGGTGCATGTTACACATCACGCTCAAGATGTGTCTACGCTGACCATAGCGTGTGAGCCTTCAGAGCGGATGAGGTGAACCATCAGCCCCGGCTGAGACTGAGTCTCATGTTGAGGCGCCTCAGGGTGCGTGCTAGGCTGCGCGCACGGCCCCGCCCCAGTCATTCGTGCTCGCTGGTTTTCGGCGCGGCTCCGTGTTCAGGAGAGGCATGCCCAAGAAGGAACGCAAACGGCTGCAGGTGGTGATCAGCGATGAGCAGGACGCCCTGCTGACCCGCACAGCCTATGAACTGTCCAGTCCCGAGCGGCTCATCAGCAAAAGCGAAGTGGTGCGTCTGGCCATCGAAAAAATTGCCCGTGAACTGGGCGAGGGCGAACATCTGGAAGAGTACCGCGCCATTCTGGAGACTGAGGAAGTGGGCGAAGAAGAGGCGTAAGCCCGCAGGGTCACCAGCCCCCGCTCCTTCCAGACTTCAACCGCGCGACGATGAAAAAGAGCTCCATTGGGGAGCTCTTTTTCGTTGCCTTCCGCTTACTGGCTGAGCTGACCAATGATGCTGAACATGGGCAGGAACATCCCGGCCACGATGACCCCCACGATACCGCCCAGGAAGACGATCATCAGCGGTTCGATCGCGGCCGTCATGCTGTCTACGGCCTCATCCACTTCACGGTCGTAGAAGTCGCCCACTTTCACCAGCATGTCGTCCAGGGAGCCGGTCTCTTCACCAATGCTGATCATGCTGACCACCATGGGCGGAAACACCTTGCTGGTGGCGAGGCTGGAGCTCATCTGCTCGCCGACCATCACCACATTCTTGGCATTCTCGATGCTCTCTTCCACAATGGCGTTATTCGCCGTGCCCTTGGTAATTTCCAGGCTCTCAATGATGTTCACCCCGCTGCTGATCAGCAGGCCGAAGGTGCGGGCAAACGAACTGATGGCACTTTTGCGCAGCAGGTTGCCCATGATGGGCAGGCGCAGCTTGATCTCGTCAATGTTCACGCGGCCCTTGGGCGTCTTGTAATAGGCCCGGTAGGCGAAGGCAATGGCCGCCGCGATCACCACGATCAGGAGACCAGAGTTCTTGAGAAAGTCCGAGACTGCCATCAGCACGCGGGTAATCAGCGGCAGCGGCGCATTCAGCTGCGCCAGAATGCCCGCAAACTGCGGCACAATCGTGGTGAGCAGGAAGTAGGTAATAAGAATGGCAAACACCAGCACCACCACGGGGTACGTCAGGGCACTCTTGATCTTGCCGCGCAGCGCCAGTTCCTTTTCCTGAAACCCGGCAATTCGTTCCAGCACCGCGTCCAGGGTGCCGCTGGTTTCCCCGGCGCGCACAAGGTTGACGTACAGCCGGTTGAAGATCTTGGGATGCTTGACCAGGGTCTCACTCAGAGGCGTCCCGGATTCCACGTCGGTGCGCATCTCCTTGACGACGCCCTGAAAGCCCTTGTGCTCAATCTGCTTTTGCAAGATCGCCAGCGACTGCACCAGCGGCACCCCCGCGTTGATCAGGGTGGCGAGCTGCTTACTGAAAATCGCTACCTGTTTGAGGCTGGGCGGGCGGTTATCCAGAAAAGGAATTTTGACGTCGGCGCTCAGGCCGCTCTTGGGCGCCTTGATCTCGACAATCATCAGGTTCTTGGCGCGCAGGGCGTCACGAACCTGGGTGGCCGTCTCGGCTTCCATCTGGGATTTCAGCACCTTGCCGGAGCGGTCCCGCACGCGGTATTCAAAGACGGGCATATTATCAAGCAGTATAGGGGCCGCGTCTTGCGCCCGCCTTACACCAGTTCACACTTTGCAGCTCCCTTTGAACCTCCTATGACCACAGTCTCTTCCCATGATGTGCAGCGCGCCCTGCAGGTGCTGGCCGCTGGCGGGGTGGTGGCCTACCCCAGCGAAACGGTCTGGGGGCTGGCCGCGCACCCAGACCGCCCGGACGGCATCCGGCGCCTGTATGACCTCAAGGGCCGCCTGGCCGACAAACCGGTGCAGGTGTCGTGTGCCTCGGCCGCCTCAGCGCAGCCACTGGCGGCGCCTGAGGCGGGCTTTGAAGCCCTCTCGGCGGCGCTGGTGCCCTTCTGGCCTGGACCGCTCACGGTGGTGCTGCCGGCAAGCGCGGCCTGTCCCCCGCTGCTGGCCCCAGAAGGCCGGGTGGGCATCCGCGTGCCGGACCATCCGGTGGCCCTGGCGCTGCTGGAGGCCGCCGGCGGGGTGCTGGCCACCACCAGTTGCAACCCCAGCCGCCAGCCGCCCGCCCTGACCCACGGCGTGGCCCTGGCCATGAACCTGGGCGACGTGGTCCTGCCAGACGGCGGGGTGCCCTGCCTGGGCGTGCCCAGTACCGTGCTGCTGCTGCCCGAAGGCCGGGTGCTGCGCGAGGGGGCCCTGCCGGCCGGGCAGGTGCTGGCGTGCCTGGGCGCCCAGGCACGCGGCGCGCTGTGAACTGGCCCTGGTCTGCCCGGCCGCCCACCCAGGGAAAGCTGGCCCATGGGTGACGCCCCGCCCCTCAGCGCCCTGATTGGCGCGGCCCTGCTGGCGGCGGGCCGCCCGGTGGGGGCCAGCGATCTGGCCCGCCTGCTGGGCGTACCCGAGGAAGCCGCGCGGCGCGAGGTCGAGGCGTTCAGCGCGCGGCTGCGCGCCGCGAACATGGGCTTTGAGGTGGAGGCGGTGGCGGGCGGCTACCGCCTCGTGGTGCCGCCGGCCCTGGCCGTACACCTCACGCCCCTGCTGGCGCCGCCGCCCCTGCCCCAGCTGAGCAGCGCGGCGCTGGAGGTGCTGGCTGTCATTGCTTACCGGCAACCCGTGACCCGCGCCGAGATTGAAGCGATGCGGGGCGGCAGCGCCAGCACGGTGGTGACGCTGCAGGAACGCGAACTCGTGAAGGTGGTGGGCCGGGCGGACGCGGTGGGCCAGCCGCTGCTGTACGGCACCACCGAACGCTTTTTGCTGGACTTTGGCCTGACCTCACTCTCGGAGCTGCCACCGCTGGACGACACGGGCTTTGCCCACCTGCTGCGGAGCTAAAGGGCACCTCCTTTCCACCGCTGCAGTGCCGGCTTGATCCCGCCCGGTCCCTGCTTCAGCCCTGCTGTGCTCACAGGACGTGCAGGTGCAGGGCGGCGCGCACCCGCGCCAGGATGAGGCGCACCTCGGCCCGTCCGCGCGCGCTGCCCTGGCGCAGGAGCTGCAGGGCGGCGGGGTCAGCAGCGAAGGCCGACCGGCGTGCCCGCATGGGGGCCAGCAGGTCGTCGAGCACCCCGATCAGATGTCGCTTGAGCGCCACGTCTCCCAGGCCCCCGGCGCGGTAGTGGTCTTTGAGGGCCGCCAGCCGCGCCGGGTCCGGGTCAAAGGCGTCCAGATAGGTAAACACCAGGTTCCCCTCCACACGCCCTGGGTCGCTGGCGCGCAGGTGGCCGGGGTCGGTGTACATGCCCATCACCTTGCGGCGCACCTCTTCGGGCGGATCGGCCAGAAAGATGGCGTTGCCCAGCGACTTGCCCATCTTGGCCCCGCCGTCCAGACCGGGCAGGCGGGGCACCGCCGAGAGGTAGGCGCGGGGCTCCACCAGCGTGGGGCCGTACAGACTGTTGAAGCGCCGCGCCACGTCGCGCGCCAGTTCCAGCATGGGCTGCTGGTCCTCGCCCACCGGCACCACGGCGGCGCCAAAGCCCACGATGTCGGCCACCTGCGCCGCCGGGTAGATGAAAAACCCAGCGGGCACGGTGTCCCCGAATCCCTTCTGGGCAATCTCGGTCTTCACCGTGGGGTTCTGGCGCAGCTTCGAGACCGTTACAAGGTTCAGCAGGTACAGGGTCAGTTCGGCCAGTTCAGGTACCGCCGACTGCAGCACGAAGGTCACCTTCGCCGGGTCCAGGCCAGCGGCAAGGTAATCCAGCATCACTTCAGGCACATGGTCATGCACGGTTTCCGGGCGGTCGAAGTGATCGGTCAGGGCCTGCACGTCGGCCACCAGCACGAAGAGGTCGTGGGTGTGCTGCAACTGGGCGCGGGCGCGCAGGGAGCCCGCCAGGTGGCCCAGGTGGAGGCGGCCGGTGGGGCGGTCGCCAGTGAGGATGCGGGGGCGGGCAGGTGGGGCAACAGTCATGGTGGAACCTCCGGGGAGTGAGAGAGAACAAAAAAAGGCCGCGCCTGGACGTATCCGGGCGCGGGCTGGGCGGCGAAACGGGGTTCAGCGCACAGGCGAGGGCGGGCCCGGGAATGCGGGCCACCAGCGGCGGGGGGTGAGGGTGGGCATGGGGGCAGTGTGGCGGGGGTGAAGGGGGTTGGCAATGGGCCAGATGGCGCAGGGGGGTGGTTGAAGGGCCAGTAACGGCTTGCCCCACCCCCCAGCCTCCTCCCCCGGAGGGGCAGGGGGAGCAGGCGTTCGCACTGGGCAACGTTGACTAATACGGGTTCCGAAAAATTCCGTAACGTGTTCCGGAATTTTTCCGACCAGCGGAAGAAGGAAAAAATACGGAGTTCCGGGAATTGGGCTGGAACAGCGCCGAAGGCGGGGAACATCCCCCTTCTTCCCGGATGGCACGGAAATGGACGGCAGTCCGTATAACAATTTGGGATGGCTCGGCTTCGCCCCGTGTCGTACGCCGTGGTCCGCCTCCGCCCGTCTCCCCACGCCCGCGCCCTTCGGGCACGACGGCTTCGTCTGGACCTGGCGGTAGAGGGGCGAGCCGATCTTGGTGCGGCCCAGAAGGTTCTACTTTTAAAAGACGAAAGAAAAAGGCGATTGGCGTATCAGCCACCGCCTTTCCCACTTACCAATGCCTACTCCCCGTTTCTCTCTCTTCCTACACCCCACAACCCACGCCCTACACCCTTCTCCTTACTCCCAGTCCAGAATCACCTTCCCACTCTGCCCACTCAGCATGGCGTCAAAGCCCTGCTGGTAGTCGGCAATGCCGTAGTGATGGGTAATGATGGGGCCCAGGTCCAGGCCGGACTGAATGAGGGCGGCCATCTTGTACCAGGTTTCAAACATCTCGCGGCCGTAAATCCCCTTGATGGTCAGCATCTTGAAAATCACGGCGTTCCAGTCAATGTCCACGCGGCCACTGGGAATGCCCAGCAGCGCCACCTTGCCGCCGTTGTTCATCACCTGCACCATCTGGGCAAAGGCCGGGCCCGACCCGCTCATTTCCAGGCCCACGTCGAAGCCCTCGGTCATGCCCAGTTCGGTCATGACGCCTTGCAGGTCCTCCTGGCCCACGTTCACGGCGCGGGTCACGCCCATGCGGCGGGCGAGATCCAGGCGGTAGTCGTTCAGGTCGGTAATCACCACGTGGCGTGCGCCCACATGCCGGGCCACTGCCGCCGCCATCACGCCGATGGGCCCGGCCCCCGTGATCAGCACGTCTTCACCCACGAGGTCAAAGCTCAGGGCCGTGTGCACCGCGTTGCCAAAGGGATCGAAAATGGCGGCGATGTCGTCGGGGATGTCGTCGGGCAGCTTGAAGGCGTTAAAGGCCGGCAACACCAGATACTCGGCAAAGGAGCCGGGGCGGTTGACCCCCACGCCCAGGGTGTTGCGGCACAGGTGGCGGCGCCCGGCGCGGCAGTTGCGGCAGTGCCCGCAGGTCACGTGGCCCTCGCCGCTCACGCGGTCCCCAATCTCAAAGCCGCGCACCTCGCTGCCCATGCCCGCCACCACACCCACGTACTCGTGGCCCACCACCATGGGCACCGGAATGGTCTTCCGGGCCCACTCGTCCCACTTGTAAATATGCACGTCGGTGCCGCAGATACTGCCCTTTTTGACCCGGATCAGCAGGTCGTTGGGCCCGGGCACCGGCACCTCGGTCTCGGTCATCCAGATGCCCTCGGTGGGGTGGGCCTTGCTCAGGGCGCGCATGGTCTGCGGAAGATGGGCAGTGGGGGTCACGGAGGCTGTTCTACCCGCGCGCGGGCGCCGGCGCAATGCCCGCGCGCCGCCGGGGGCCACAGGAGCTGGACAGGCACACGCGTAAAGTGTGGGTGAAGGCCAGGCGGGGCCGCGCCTTCAGCCGGGTGCCGTACGCTGGGCCCATGATCCGCTACCGCCGCCAGAACGCCCTGGAACCCGAGAAAGACGCTGAACTCAACATCAACCTTGTGCCGCTGCTGTTTTTCGTGGTGGGCTTTCTGGGGGTGCGCGCGCTGATTCACACGGCGCAGCGCGACTAGGCCGGCCCAGGCGCTACTCTGGGGCCCATGACCCAAAGCGCAGCGCAGCAGTACAAGAGCACCCGCAGTGGTCGCCTGGTCGTGCCCGGCTGGATGAACATGCTTCCTGGTCAGCCCGACGCCGTGGAGGTGCAGCTGGACGTGGTCCCCGAGGACCTGAGGCGCACCCACGCCAGTCTGCTGATTGAGTACTGGGCCACCCCCGACGACCTGACCCTGCAGAGCGTGCTGCCCATCCGGGCTTTCGGTGCCGCCCAGGAGGGCTGGTGCGCCATTGTGCCGGCGGCCGGGCGCGTGCTGGTGCGGGCCATTGACCCCGAACCCACGCCCCCGGTGCTGGCCAGCCACTGGATCAATGTGGACCCGGCCACCGTGCCCGGCACCACCGTGCATGTGCGGGTGGCGTTCCCGGCGGCGCCTGGCCCGGTGCAGAACCTCCTGAATCCGGGCCGGGCGTAATGGAAGAGGCAGCGCCCCACACCGTGATTACCCGCGAGGAAATTGCCGGGGTGGAATTCGACTGGTTTGCCGCCGACGCCCAGGGACACCTCGCGCAGTTGCTGGCCGCAGGCGACGACACGGTGCCAGATGCCGCGCTGCGCTCCGAGGAGTGGCTGGAAGCCACCCATGTGTGGCTGGACACCCGCCCCGAGCGCGAAGACACCCACGCCCCGGCTGGCGGCTTCGACGAGCACCTGAGTGCCCCGCAGCGGCGCGGCGCGTTCGTGTATGACCGCGTTCCCGGACAGCCCGGCATGTACCGGCTGGTGGCGGCCCCACGCACCCCACTGACAGTGGCCGACCTGCCCGGGCACCTGCAGGGGTATCTGGCTTCCCTGACACTGGACGTGCCCTTTGGCGCCGAGCGGCTGTTCATTGGCCCGGACGGCCGCGCGCAGGTGCTGCAGGAGCCCTCCTCAACCTGAGACAGGGCGGGCGCGAGCGGACCGTCTCGCCGCCGGCCTCCTGTCCTGCTGGGCGCGGGGCCGGGACGGCGGCGGTACAGTGGCCGGGTGAGTCTTCCGCCCTCCGGGCCGCCGCCTGCCCCACCCGAAATCAATCTGTCCTTTGAGGACGCCGGGCCCCCCGCCTCTCCCCCACCCGCGCCGCCCCGGCGCTCGCTGCGGGCCAACACCATCATCGTCATGCTGGGCACGCTGGGCTCGCGCCTGTCGGGCATTGTGCGCCAGCAGATCATCAACCTCTTCGACGAGCGGCTGACTGACGCCTTTACCGTGGCGGTCAAGGTGCCCAACCTGCTGCGCGAACTGCTGGCCGAGGGCGCGCTGGTCAACTCGTTTATTCCGGTCTACAAGTCGCTGGATACCCAGGGGCGGCGGGAACTGGCCCAGACCTTCAGCGGCGTGATGATGGCGGTGAACCTGCTGCTGATGGCGCTGGGCATTCTGGCCGCGCCGCTGGTGGTGGACCTGCTGCTGTCGGGCACCTCGAACGTGGACCGCGAGCTGGCGGTGTACATGACCCGGCTGATCATGCCGTTTCTGATGCTCATCAGCCTGTCCAGCGTGGTCATGGGCCTGCTGAACGCCGACGAGCATTTCCGGGAAAGCAGCTTTGCGCCCATCGCCTTTAATCTCGCCAGTATCGCCGCGCTGCTGGTGCTGCCCGACACCGCCACGTGGCTGGGCGTAGGCTGGCTACTGGGCGGGGTGGCGCAGCTGGTGGTGCAATTGCCCGCCCTGCACCGCTTTGGCCTGCTGCCCACGCCCCGGCTGGGGGGTCACCCGGCGCTGGGGCGGGTGCTGCGCCAGATGGCGCCGTTTACCCTGACGGCCGGGGCGCGGCAAATTCTGAACGTGTACGTGACCAGCCTGCTCACCAACGTGCAGCAGTTTCCCAAGGGCACCGCCACGGGGTATGCCAATGCCGAGGCCCTGTTCACCATGGTCAACGGCCTCTTTGTGGTGTCCCCCGTGCTGGCGGTGTTTCCCCGCTTTTCACAGGCAGCGGCCGACCGGGACTGGGATCAGTTCCGGAGGCTGACCGCCCAGACCATCCGCACCACCACCTTTCTGGCCGCGCCCATGAGCGCGCTGCTGGTGGCGCTCGCGCCGTATGCCGTCAGCCTGATCAACCTGGAGGCGCCGGCCGGGCAGGAAGCGCTGAACAAGTTCGCGGCGGGCAGCGGCATTCTGACCGGCTGGGCCCTGGCGCTGGTGCCCTGGGCGCTGGTGACGGTCCTGCTGCGCACCTTCTACGCCCGCGAACGCACCCGCGAGGCGGTGATGGTCAGTGCCGCCGGGTTTGTGCTGGAGGTGGCGCTCTACCGCCTGCTGGTGCCCAGCCTGGGCCTGAGCGGCTTTGGCCTGAGCACCACGGTCAGCGGCCTGCTGATGACCGGCGCCCTGGTCTATCTGTACCGCCGTGACGTGGGCTTTCCGGGCCGGGAAGTGGCGGGCCACCTGGCACGCGTGCTGCCGCTGGCGGCGCTGGCGGGCCTGCTGGCCTGGGCCCTGGCGCGGGTGCTGCCCAGCCCCGGCTTCATTTTGCAGGGCCTCTTCGGCCTGACCGTGGCAGGCGGCGCCGGGCTGGCCCTGTACCTGGGCGGCGCGCTGGCCCTGAAACTCCCTGAGGTGGGGGCGGTGACGCGGCGTCTGAAGCGGTGAGTCATCGACGCGCCAACATTTCAGCTGACCCATTGTCTACAAGCGCGGTACGCTCTTGTTCATGCAGACCGTCTTCAGGTGAAGCGAGGGCCTGCTCAAAGAGCGCAATCCACTCGGATCGCTGACCCCTTATCTCCTGATCTTGCCTCAGTTCTGCTTCAGCAGGCCCTCCAACGACACACGGCCCGGCCAGTGACGTTGCAGCGGCAAGCGGTGGGGCCAGTGCTGCGGGCCTCAGGGTTGGAGCAGCAAGAGGTGACACGGCTTGCTGTCCAGCGCCAAGCCGTCCGCGAGCAATTGGCTGCCTTGCCCCAAGTGGAGGCTGCACCAATTCAACGGGCCGCCCAGTCCGTGCCCGCCAAGCCCCAGAGCCCCGCTGACTGGGTGACGGTGATGCGCCACCAGGCTGAGCAGGTCGAAGGCAAGTCCCTGGACACGCGGCAATATGCCCAGTTCACGGCGCTGCAACGGCAAGTGGCGAATACGTTGGTCCAAGGCTTCTGTTCAGATCGCGGCCCCGCCCAGGCCCGCTACGACACGTACGGCGAACACCTGGCGACGTTGCAGCGCCATGAAATCAGTGCGCCAGTGAGTCGGGTCGTCCTGGGCATGGTCCCGGCTGGGGAACGACTGGCCTTGCAGCGAGCCGTAGACACCGCCGTGCAACGCTATGAAGCAGAGGCGGCCCTATCAGCCACCGCTGCCCAACGCCAGACCCTACAGCGTCAGTTGGCCGAACTGGATGCGGAAGCGACGCAACCCGTCCTCCAACGGATTCAAGCGAGACGGGGCGCCGGCAATCCCTTGCCCGAAGCGATTCAACGGCACCTCGAGCAGGGGCTGAACCATGACCTGAGCCGTGTCCGCATCCACGATGATGCCGAAGCGGACATGCTGGCGAAAGGTGTCAATGCCATTGCGTTCACGACGGGCACAGATATTTTCTTCCAATCTGGGCGCTTCAATCCGAATACCCAGTCGGGCCTGGAACTGCTGGCCCATGAGGTGACGCATACGGTGCAGCAGGCTCGGGGGCTCGTGGGCCCAGGGGTGGACCCCGATGCCGGCCTTGAAGCTGAGGCGCGGACAATGGGGGGAACATCTTTCCAGACTCACTCCTAGACGAGGCCAAAAGAAGTCAAAGCAGCTTTCCACTTTGGTCCCGCCACAGCAATCACTTCAGCGAAGGTCAACAAGTCCCTCGAAGCTACCCACGAACGTCAAGACTGCAGTCAAAGATGCAAGGAAGATATTAAGGGAATTTATTTTTCCATCTTACTTATTCACCGAAGGGAATGATCTGGAGAAGCGGATGAGGCAGCTAGAGATTCTATCTCAATATATATCAAGCAAAGGGTGGTAAAAACCATTTATTTATCAGTATCAGAGTGACTTCTCCATCCTTCTGCTGGATGAATTACGCGGATCGGTTTTAAATCAAAAATTTAATTCTAGAATCTCAGTACCGGACATCTTAGGTTTTGGATCGACTGAGACGTCGTCCGCCATTTTCTAGCCGTGACCACATTGTGGGCAGCACAAGAGCGGCATCACTGGTCTGTGACAATCCACGATGCCGCTCCAGGTGAGTGTACCCATCTCGCCGACCTGTTGAAAGCACGACTCCCCTTCCTCCGGCGCGACACGCTGCAGCGTGTCGCTGACGTGATCGAAGCCCTGATTCAAGCACAATCGACCTGTCACCGGTTCCTGGCTACGTTCCTGCCCAGTGAAGCGTCGCCTGAAGCCCGAAAAAAGCGAATACACCGATGTTTTCAAGACGAACAACTGACCGATGACGTCTTCCTCCACGTGCTCCTGCCCCTG
>NZ_PYSV01000026.1 GCF_003028415.1 Deinococcus arcticus | reverse complement strand
CCACCCTCAGACGAAGCCATCAATCCGCAGCTCTTCTCCGCTTGCGAGAGGCGATGCAGCAGGTGGCTTGATTCTCAAGCCACCTGCTGAGCTACTCCGGCCTCACTCAGGTTAAGTTGCCAGAACCAGCCGATACGAGGCGTCCAGATCATCACGCCAAGACGCGCTGGTACAAGGCACCCACACAATACCACTGACAATCGGCTGGTGGGTCAGATACGGACGTGCCAGACCGACTATGGGCGGCAGAAGAGATTCGAGACGTGACCGCTGTCCATCGCTGTTTTCTTCGCGCTATGGCAGCAAAGGATACCCCTCGCAATTCCGCCGCTAACCTTGGCCGACAGACCCTGGTCGCGAGGGGCCTGCTGGGAAACGCCGTGGCGGAAGGCTTTTTCAGCGCCCTGAAAAGGGCGCTGCTGGAGAACGCTCTCTTCGAGAACCGGGAGGTTGCCCGCCAAGTGGTCTTTGAGCTCATCGAAGCTTTTTACAACCGGCAGCGCCGCCACCCCCCCCTGGGCTACTTGCCGCCTCATGAACTTGAACGCCAAGCTACAGCCGCTGAACTTGAGCGGCGCAACACTGGGACAGACCCACGTAGCGCAGACCAAGGCAAACGGATGTCGTGATCAGGAGATGCGGGGAAGGCTGGTGACCTCCACGGCACAGCGCACATTGAGTCACGTTCGGAGCTGACGGGCGCGGGGGTTCAGGCCGAGGGTGAGGACAGGTCGTTAAGACGGCGAATTGGTCTCAGATGGTCGTTCGTGGGCGCGCTGGAGTTTCAGACGGGTGGCACGGGCCAGCACTTTGAAGTCAATCAGGCCGGCCTCAATGTTCGCTACGGTCACTTCAGGCGGCTGAGGTGATGCCTCGGTGACCACCGGCACCGTGCCCAGGCGGTAGAACAACGTCTCCTGACAGAGCGCCTCGTACCGGGCATCCAGTTGAAGACCGGTCTCTGTGGGATGCAGTTCCCGCACCATCAGGTACTCCAGAAAGGCCGCTTCACGCTGCTCCAGGATGGGGAGGAGGGGCGACCCATACAGGCGGCTGTACGCCCGCCACGCCGCGGCCAGCGCCGTGGACGGCCAGTGGCCCACTTCCGGGTAAAGCGCGCGCAAGAGTTGGATGCTGGTTTTGGGCAGCACACTGCGGCCATACGGCGCTGGATCCAGACGCACCTCTGGACGAACGAGGTCATAGAGGCCCTTGGCAAAGCACACGACGCGGCCCTGCGCTTCCCAGGCGCGGAGCAGGCGGCGGGTTTGCTGGAGGGCATCTGGGCGGCGCACGCCGTAGACGGCGTCCGCCAGACGCTCGACCGTCATGGGCCAGGCTGCTTTCCGGGCCAGCTGCCAGTCCAGGTCGGAACCTGGCGTGCCCCGTCGCCTGGGCCGGGTGGGCTGGGCCTGAAGATGGGCCGCCGTCCAGCGGGGCAAAGACGCCCAGGTCGGATGCGGAGAGGGCCATGCATGGCCCTGCGGGTACGCCTTGGCGTCCATCAGGTGCAGGAAGGTGGTGGGATGACGCCTGGAGCCAGCTGTCGACATTGGCAGGTGGTGCTGCCTGAGCCACGCGAGGACCGCAGTCTCCTCATGGCCGTTCAGCCAGGCCAGATCGCAGGCGCGCACCCAGCAGTGCTCGGCCACCCGGGCGCCATAGAGAAATGCTGTGGCCTGCGGCAGGGAACAGCCCAGTTCCTCAGCGACGAACGCCGGACTGAGCGGCCCATAGACTTTGCGGAGTTGACGGAGGTGCTCTGCTCGGGGAAGAGCCAGGGCCGAACGACGGGGCATCAAGCGATCATCATACGCGGCGCGCACGCATGAATCGCGCACGCTGGCCAAGGGCCGCCCCTTTGGGTTCTGGTGGCTCACGCTTCTGATCCAGGCGCCTGAGTCCTCCTCGGCGGTCCAGTCCGAAAGGGGTCGCTGCAGACTGCTGGGCCGCGCGCCGTCACCCGGACCGCTGCGCCCCGGGTTCAGTCGCAAACACCCCCCGCGGGAGCTGGACATCGATGACGCGTCCGATAAAGATTCTCCGAAGTACAGGTGGCGTCCGCTGTCGACCCCCACCAGGGCATCTTGTGGCCCGGCACTTGTTCGAGCACCCTCAACGATGCAGGCCAGCGTGTCAGGACGCCGGTGAGTGCCCAGGCTCCCACCTCAGTCCATGGGCGCTTCCTGGTGCGGCCCCATCCGTGAACTCAAGCCGTCTCTTGTTCCTTGGCCCAGCGTGACGCACGATGCAGTATGACGCTCACGGATTGAGTGGCCTTCACTGGCACCGAGGCCGAAGGGCAGGGGTGGCCTGATGTTTAGGCCACCCCTGCGGCGACCGTTGATCACGTTTGGAACGCCTGTTTCTGGTTGTCTCTTCGCGTCGTAGCGGAAACGCCAGTGCAAGAGTGATGGTAAGGTTCTCGATCCGGGCATACAGGCAGAGCAATTCTTGCGTGCGTCCTCGCCGCTTGAATCCTTGGTCCCTCGGTGACGCTGAAGGCAAACATCGAGCACGGTTTCGTGCTCATCGACCGCCCGCCACAGCCAGTATCGGACGCCACCGACCATCGTGCACACTTCATCTGACAGCCAGTGGGAACCCTGGCGGAGGTCATCGGTGAAGAGCGGCCCGAACTTCAGGCACCACTCGCGGAGCGTCTCGTAACTGACCTCGACCCGCTCTGGTGCGGCAATTCCTGGACGTCCCGGTCGCTGAGTGGGAGGCGATGGTACAGCCAGACTGCATGCTGGATCATTGTCATGGGACTTCGGGGGCGGTACGGAGTGGCCGCAGTCACGGCGGGTCAGCCTGCCCTGAACCGGTTCAGGCCACACCACCCTTCGCGGGCGTCCCAGGCGCAGACGCGAACGCGGCCCAAGGCAACATGCCTGGGCCGCGCGCGGGCGGTGGGGTTACAGGTTGCCTTTGAGGGTGCTGGCGACCTTGAAGCTCACCTTCTTGCCCGCAGGAATCTGGATCTTCTCGGTGGTCCCGGGGCGCACACCGGTCCGTGCCGCGGTTTCCTTCACACTGAGCGTGCCCAGGCCGGGCAGGCCGACGCTCTGGCCACCCTTGATGGCGGTGACGATGACGTCGAGCATGGCGCCGACGGCTTCTTCACTCTGCTTCCTGGTCAGGCCGGTCTTGTCCGCGACCAGCTGCACGAGCTGGGTCCTGGCGACCTTGGTGCTCTCCGCGGCGGGGGCTTTGGGGGCGGGTGCGGGCGCAGCTTTCGCCGCCGTCTTCTTGGCCGGCGCTTTTGTGGTCTTTTTCGTCATGGCGCGAGTGTGACGCCCCAGGCCGCAACTTGCAAGAGGCGCGGGCAGCGTGTGGGATGTCCGTCGGGCGCACGCGGTTCACTCCTCCGCACGGGAGACGGGTGTTCAGGGCATGTCGGCAAAGTTTGAATACCACGAACGGTCAGTCGGATTCGGTGCTGTGGCACGAAGAAATCACGGACGAGCCATAGCGACGGCTTGATCCATTGTTGCTTCCTCAAGTTGGACATGGGCGGCCCTGGCTTGACCACTGTCCCATCATCAGCGGCATCATCTGGGTGCGGCGAACAGGGGCCTCATGGCGCGACGTTCCGGCAAAGGACCGAAAGGAAAACGGGCAGCTCTGGCCAGCAGGGACTGGCATGCTGGAACCATGAACAGGAACGGATGGACAGTATTTTATGGGGTGGCTTGCCTGGTGATGGGTCTGGGAATTGGCAGCCAGGTTTGGTGGTTGGCCGGCGTTTCAGCCGTGCTTGTGTTCTTGGGAATACACCAGATGCGCCGCGTTTACCTGAAGCCATGAGCTGGGGACCGGGACGGGTGCAGCGGGGCATGCGGGCAGCCTGGGAAAAGAGGACCATCGCTGCTGGCCGGTGCATCCTGCAGGGGGTTCTGCCATGCTGAAGCGATGCATTGGCAGCGAGGGACGTGGGGCGCAGTGATTGGTGCGGGCGGGGGCTTGATGGGTTTTGGACTGGGCGAAGAGCTGCCAGTCCTTGTGGTTGTGGGTCTTGCGGGCTTCGTGTTCGGTTTTCTCAAGCTCAGGGCCCACGATCGGGGATAGACCGGGGACCGGGACGGGTGCAGCGCTGCATCCTGGCCGCGCTGGCCGGGCGTCTGCTGCCCACCCCCGCGAGGACGTTTTGCGGCCCGCAATTATTTCAGCACGTTCACCGAGCCCCTCAACGCTGCACGCCAGAGCGCCAGGACGCCGGTGGGTGCCCGGTCCTCCACCCCGGTCCATGGACGCCTCCTGGTGCGGCCACATCCATGAACTCAGGCCGCCTCTTGTTCCTTGGCCCAGCGTGACGCACGATGCGGTATGACGCTCACGCCTGAGTTCCAGTTCCGACACCAGGCGCTGCTGGTCATGCTCGCCTGCCTGACCGGCACCAGCCTGCTCAGCCTGGCGTTGACCCCCTTCCTGCCGTTCAAACTATCCGACCTGGCCGCGCTGGCCCTCATCGCTGTGAAAAGTCTGGTGTTTTTGACGGTCCTGGGTCAGTGATCGGGAAGCGTGTGGTCCTGCCGCCCTCGGGTGCTGGCACGTGAACGCCGTGCGGCTCCTGAGCCGTGTGTGACCGCAAGCTGTAACGCCACACGTTATTGGATGTGTCCTGTGGCTGTACCACCGCTTTCTGCACTGTCAGCGGGACATGCAGGCACTCGTCCACGAGCGTGGCATTCAGAGTCAGCCATCAGCCCCTCAGACAAGGGAACATGACATTCGCGACGGTCCTCACGAATAAACGGCGTCAGCGGGAACCCCACCAGGGTTCCCGCTGCTCAAGTGACTTGTTGCGCAGCGCCGGCCCTGCTGAGGTTCAGTGGCCAGCACCTCGCTCGGTGACGATGTGCTGGAGCAATCAGAAGAACGCAATGGATGGGTTGGCATGAGGACTGCCCGCCTTGCCGTGCACAATGTTGCTCGCCTCGCATTGCGATCTGTAGTACATTGCGTCTGCTTCAGCGATGTGACGAATTACACATTCCCGTTTCCGACGGGTGAATGACCCTGGAACGTCCTGTGGCCGACGTCCTCAACCCCCACGCCTTCTCTCCGTCCTGATTTGAGGTTGACATGAACGTACGCACCACCGCTCTCAGCGTTCTTCTGATCACTGCTCTGGCTTCCTGCGGCACCCAGGTGCTCCCCCAAACGGACACCGCGCTGCCTGCCGAGGTTTTGGCACAGCCCGATACCTACCTGAATCAGCCGGTGAACGTCACGCCTGAGAAGATCGAGATGGTCAAGGCGATCTGGAGCATGACGCCGGAAGCCACCAAGGCGCTCGTCGCCACCCTTGAGGCCGCGCCTGAACACGCGCAACTTGGCCTGCTGCAACAGCGTTTGAACGAGGAAAAAGCCCTGGGCGCCCTGGGCAGTTACCCCGGCGGTCTCACTTGGGAAGAGTTCAAGTTGTGCAGCGCCCATCCGATCAAGTGCAACAAAACCAAAGGCTACGCCGATGACGCCTTGGCCGAAGCCGGCCGCCAATTCCGGGACGGAGCCTACCTGGGCCGGGCCGACGCCTTCCGTCACGCCTTCTGGAATGCCTTGATGGTGAGCGGTATCGATTACGGCTGGGCGGTCGACTTTGCCACAGCACACGAGTCCGAGGCCCCCAGCGGCAATGACAAGACCATGGACCTGCGCAACAACGCCACGGGCCGCCTGGCCAGCGGGGCAGGCGTGGCCCGCAGCACCCTCGTCTCCCGCATTCGCAGCAAAGTACTGACAGGCGCAACCTACTGCCTGCGCCGCGAAGTCAAGAGTGGCGCCCTGATCACCACCAACAGCACGCCCTGCGCCAACCGGTGACCTTGAACGTCCTCACCTCACGCTCCTTTTTCAATGCTGCGCTGGTGACGCTGGTGTGCACCGCCTGCACGGCCACGCCAGCGGTCGTGGTGAACGTGACGAACAGAGCGGCGTCGGACATCACCAATGTCCGGATGGAAGCAGGCGGTCAGGTGCTGCAGACAGCGGCCCTCCAGCCTGGTCAGACGCAGTCGTTTACGCTGAAGGTGCAGCGCGATTCCGATGTGGTGCTGACCTTCATGCGGGGCGGTCAACCGCACACCGTCAAAGCGAACACGTACCTCACGCACGGCATGCGGGGTCAGGTCGACCTCACCCTGACCCCCGCCTGGTCCGTGACCGCAGAGAGCAAGCTGCGAACCGGCTGGTTCTAACGGTTCTGGCACCTGCACGCGGTCAGGCTGTGCACGGTGGGTGGCCGGCTGCACAGTCCGGTCACCGGTTCTTCCTCAGGAAGGGCGCCATGAGCGCCGCATCCTGCTCAGCTGCGGAAGGACGCTGTCGCTCTCTGTGACAGCGGACGCACCATCCAGACCCATGCGCTGACCTGCCTAACTGACAGAAGCGCGCCCTTTCAGGCGCGCTTCGTTTCTTGGGCTGGTCGGCACGAGGCTGACCTTGCGTCAGCCATTCAGGCGTGCTCCCGAACCGCTGGGCGGCAGAGCCGCATCAGGCAAACCTCAGTCAGGCAGCAAGACAAGCTCCAGGTCGTTCAGGAAAGCCTGTGGACTGAGCTGGGCGGGATGGTCGTCCACCGTGAAGTGCGTCTTGCCACCCAAGGTGCCGATCAACAGGGTGACCATCTGTCCAGAGTGAAACCGCTCATCCTGGCTGGTCATCATCACCCCGTCACATAATCATTCTGTTCACCTCCACTGCGGCGCACGATGTTGCCGCGGCCTCTGATCTGTGCGCGAGCGCCCTCATGGTCAAGCAACCGGCTTCACGTCTTTGCGAGGCAGGTTGATCCATGTGTCCAGTTCTGGATGCACTGCCGCTTTGCCACGGGGGTTCTGGCAACTTAACCTGAGTGAGGCCGGAGTAGCTCAGCAGGTGGCTTGAGAATCAAGCCACCTGCTGCATCGCCTCTCGCAAGCGGAGAAGAGCTGCGGATTGATGGCTTCGTCTGAGGGTGGCGGGAACGGTGGTTCGCGTGTGTCGATGGAGGTTCGAGACTCGGGCGTGCAGGGCGAGGAATTCTTGTGTTCGTTTCCGGCGCTTGAAGCCCAGTTGGCCTCGTTCTTGCTGCCGGGTGGGTCGATGAGATTGCTCCACCAGATGGTTACAGCGGGCGGTGGAAACGACGTCGATAGGGCTTCCGGTCAGTCACAGCTCGGCAGCCTATCAGCGTTAAGTTGCCAGAACCGCGACCAGAAATAATCGAATGATTGACTTCTTTGCGGGTGGATTCGCCGAAGGGTTGCCCAAGTTGCTTGCGGGGCGAGCGGGGTTTCGAGGGCTGAGTTGGAGAAAAAATCTTGCTCCAGGGGCTATTTTTTATGAGGTCGCCATGCAGAAAGAGAATTATTTTTTCTAGATCCTGCACTCTGTTATGGCGGAAGATGCTAAATATTGGCAATTTGCCAGATATTGTGTAAAGTATCTATGTAAACTGATTGGCAAATGGAGGATCTTCACTGCGCTCCCGCTCATTCGGGGGTGCCTGGAGACCACATCACCCGTGACAGTGGGCGCTGAAGCTTCCTGTGGAGGAACAATGGCAACAAAATCAACCCGGCTCCAGGCCCTGATTCGTCACGCGATGGAGGAACACGCGGCGCGCGGTCATCAAGGCGACCTCCCAGAAGGAAAAGTCACCCTTCGCCTCCAGGCCACCGATGTGTTCTGGCTCTCCCAACTCGCTGAATTGATGGACGCCTCACGCACTCGCGCTGCCTCTCAACTTCTCTCCGCAGCCATCCGGGACGCCGCCCAGGCGGCCGGACTGGCGACCGAGGGCGAGGCGTTCCAAAGCGATTTCGAAGTGTTCCTGACCAAAGAATTCCCGCACGAGACCTCGCCGCCCTCTGACACCTGATTGGAGCTGCCATGCCACACCACACTGAACTGATCGCTGTCCTGGCCATTGGTCTGACCCTTGCCTTCTTCGGTGGCCTGATGGCCACCCGCCTCCGTCTCCCACCGCTGGTTGGCTACCTGCTTGCGGGTCTGGCGATCGGGCCGTTCACCCCAGGGTTTGTGGCTGATGCTGGCATTGCCGCACAACTCTCTGAGATCGGCGTCATGCTGCTGATGTTCGGCGTTGGTCTGCATTTCTCGATTGGTGATCTGTTGGCCGTTCGGCGCATCGCTGTGCCTGGCGCGCTGCTCCGCATTATCGCCATCACGCTGCTGAGTGTGGGTGTCTCCCAGCTCTGGGGCTGGACGGTCGGTCAAGGCGTCATTCTTGGCCTCGCGCTGTCGGTCGCCAGTACGGTGGTTCTCCTGCGCGCCCTGGAAGAGCGGGGCACGTTGGACACCAGCAACGGGAAGATTGCAGTGGGCTGGCTGGTGGTCGAAGACCTCGTGATGGTCCTGGCGCTGGTGATGCTGCCCGCGTTGGCCCCACTGCTGGGCAGCACCGAAAGTGGGCCACTGGACCTGGGGGCCTTGGGCGTTTCCCTGCTGCTGACCTTGGGCAAGATGACCCTGTTCGTGGCCGTGATGATGATCGTTGGCCGGCGCTTTATTCCCTGGATGCTTGCTCGAGTGGCGCGCCTGGGCTCACGAGAGCTGTTCACCCTGGCGGTCCTGGGAACCGCGTTGGGGATCGCGTACGCCGCTGGGGCCCTGTTCGACGTTTCGTTCGCACTCGGAGCATTCCTGGCTGGCGTGGTCGCGAGCGAGAGCAAGTTCAGCCAGCAGGTTGCTGAGGACGCGCTGCCCTTTCAAGACGCCTTCGCCGTGTTGTTCTTCGTGTCGGTCGGCATGCTGTTCAATCCAGCGATTCTGCTTCAAGCGCCCCTGCTGGTTCTGGCCACGGCGCTGATCATCATCGTCGCGAAGACGTTGGTGGCTTTCTTCACCATGCGGCTGCTCAAGGCGTCCTTCGCCACAGCCCTGACCGTGGCCATCTCGTTGGCGCAGATCGGGGAGTTCTCCTTTATCCTGGCGACCCTTGGCCGGGACCTGAACTTGCTCAGCGCACAGGGCCAGAACCTGATCCTGGCGGGCGCCATCGTGTCCATCATCCTGAACCCTTTCCTGTTCCGCTTGATTCCCGTGATTGAGGCCTGGCAGCACCAGCGGGCCCCTCAAGAGATTCCACAGGATCTTCCTCCGGTTGGCGTGGCGCAGCACGCCGTCCTGGTCGGCTACGGCCGAGTCGGTCGACTAATCGCACGCACACTCCAGGACGAGAAGATCTCCTTTGTGGTGATTGAAGAGGATGAACGCCGGGTGGAGGAACTCCGGGAGGCAAATCTCCCCGTGGTGTACGGTGACGCGGCCCGTACGGACGTGCTGTCACGCGCTGGGTTGCTCGACGCGAGTGTGGTCATCATCGCTACGCCGGACGGTCCGCAGTCCCAGTTGATCCTGGAAAAGGTTCGCCGGATCAACCCCACCGTGCATGTCACCGCCAGGACCCACGACGAGCATACTCAGAAGGCGCTGCAGGACCTGGGTGCCAGTGACGTGCTGTACGGCGAGTACGAGCTTGGTCTGGCCATGGGCCATCATGTTCTGGCTGCGCTACGCAGCTCATCCGGGTCAGTGATCAAACCAGCAACTTCCTGACGACCGTGCCAGTTCATTCCGTGGACCGGCATCAAAGAGGAGATCTGCATAACCGATCAAGCAACATCTGATTCATCAGTAGTGCTGATCATTCAACGTCAGTCGCGAGTGGCCGCAGCGGGGGGGGAAGAGGTTTCCCTTCTACCCATGCCTGTACTGTTGCAGTAAACAGATCTGGGGCTTCCAGATTCCACAGGTGCCCCACCTGAGGGACCTCCACCGCTTGTCCCTGAGGCATCAGACGGGCGATATGGCGCGCTGCGCGTTTGGCAGTCCATGTCTCCTTCGATCCGACCAGAGCGAGCACACGAACATTCGAGGAAATAGGCAGCTGCAGATTCATGAGTGCACGTGTCAGGCTGTGTTGTGTATGGATGTTCAACGCCTGCCGAAGGTCTTCACGAAATGCTGCGCGATCTGCGGTAGGGACACGGAATTGCCGTTCGCTGGCCTGTAACAGCCATTCCTTAGGAATGAGGTTTACGAGCGGTGCAGCTGCCAGCGTCAACTGCCCGGTCCTGCGGCTGAGGCCAGCGGCCGTTCCTGTGATGAATACGGACTGGACCAGTTTAGGGGCCACTCGGAGTACCTGAAGGGCGACCGCTCCCCCCAGTGAACTCCCGATCAGATGGACACGTTGCCCCGGGGATCGTTGAACCAAAACGTGCAGCACGCGTTCTACAGCGTCATGCAGTTCAAAAGGGCCAAGCGCGCGGCTGAGCCCGTGTTCCGGCAAGTCAGGTGCCAGGCAACGGTACCCATTCAAGGCCTTGAGTTGTGGGTGCCATTGATGCGCACTCAGTCCACCTCCATGGAGGAACATCAGCACGTCCGCTTCGAGTGGACCGACGTCAAGCAAGTGCAGGCTCGAACGCATACCTCACCCTACCCCACTTGTCTTGAGACTCTCTCAGTGGGCCCAGAAAGGAATTAGGTGTCTGGTCGCGCCGGCCGCCGCACCCTGATGTTGAGCGCGGCCCGGACGAATAGCAGCGCGGCCACCTGCAAGACCGTTGAGGCCCTGGCCCGGTTGCTGGGGACGCCAGCGCGGATCTGGTTATCTGGTCCCCGCGTGTGCCTGCGCGCCGCATAACAGGCAGCGTTCGCAAAAAATCCCGAATCTCCCGTGAAGGCTGGGATGCGCCATCCGAGCCAGGCAGAACTTGAACGGTTCAGCACCCGCTGAGGCCCCAGAGATCGGGTCACTCGGAGGGCGTGGCTCACCTCAAGCTGGCTGGGCGGGTTCCGTTGAATTTCCGGATCAACTGTCACCGATGAAATCCTTAGCGGGGTTTTCTGTTCCAACTCTCGTGCGACCCCTAATGGTGTCGCTGGCCCGGATGCTCGTCACGAGCGGCCAGGTGGCGCGCGCCACCCGGCTCTACCGCGCGGTGCTGCTCAACCTGCCGGCGGCTCCCAACCCCTTGCCGCGGCTGACCGCCTTGCAGGGCTGGCTTGACCTGCTCGTGGCTGTGGGAGAGGCCCACGACATCGGAGACGCGCTAGAAGAAGCCAGGGCTTTACTGGACACCACGTCCTCCCAACGCGCCAAAGGGCACCTGATGACCAGCATGGCCATGCTGCACGCCCGGCGGGGCGAGTGGCGGCAGTACGGCCAGGTGCTCACCGACCCTGCAAGGGATGACGGGCGCCCTGGAGGATGTGGAGATCGCCCGGTGGCTGGCGCCCAGACTCGCGGAATACCACGGGCGGCAGGGGCGCTTCGCGCAGGGGTATGCGGCGCTGTACCTATGGGTGACCCCGCCAGGGCAGCCACTGCCACCCGCCGTGCTGCTGGCCCGGGGCATTCTGGCTTGGCGGGAAGGCCAGCCGCTGCAGTCCGCGCGGGACCTGACCCAGGCAACGGAAGGGTTCACGGCGCAAGGCCAGCCGGTCTGGGCCGCGCGGGCGAAACTCCATCACGCGCACGCCCTGTACCTCAGCCGCTCCGCTGACTTTCCAGCCCAATTGCAGGCGGCCTCCGAAGATTTCGCCCGGTTGCAGATGCCGCCGGCGTTCACGGCGGACCTGGAGGATGTGGCCGAGAGCCTGCACGCTGGCGCACTCGATCCAGCGCTCCGCTCGGCGCTCACTGGCCTGCTCGGGAACGCCGCTGGCCTGCGGGGCGTGCCAGTGCAGGGCCTGGACGGGCCCCTGACGCGCCTGGACATCTCCACCCTGGGGACCGAGCAGGTCACCGTGGAAGGCGAGACTGTGCCACTGAGTCCAGGGGCCGTAGCCCTTCTGGCGTGCCTGGTGTTGCGGCCAGGCCAGACCCGGCAGGAAGTACAGCTGGCGTTATACCCGGACAAATTCCCCAATGCCGCAGCCAGTGCCATCAAGACCCATCTGGCGGAAGCGCGGCGGCACATCGGGGAGAACGTGATCATCACTGACGGGCCGTACCACGCACGGCGCTACCAGATGGGCGCGGGCTATGCCGTGCGCCTGGACCTCCTGGAATGGCGCGCGGCCCTGATCGCGCAGAATCTCCCCCGAGCGCTGAGCCTTTATCAGGGCCCCTTTCTGCCTGGCCTGGACGGCAGCGAATGGGCTGAAGGGCTCAGGTTGGAAACTCGTGCGGAGCTGGCTTTGCTGGCACAACAGGTGGCGCAGGCCTGGCTGGAGGCGGGGGAGCCCCTGCGGGCGATCGCCACGTGCGAACAGTGTCTGTTGGTCGAACCAAATGTGGTGGAGCTGCACGAGGTGCGGCTCCAAGCCGCCCGGCGCCTGGGTGATCCCCGCCGCATCCGGCAGTACGAGGCCGAATGGCAGGCGCTCATGTAGGGGTGGCCACGGGGGATGCAGAGCCTCGGACAGTGCTCCATATGCGCGAAAAATGACGTGAAATGCAAGGTAGATACTGTATTGACATCAAAGCGCGCGATTGGCCAACTCTAGGTCCTTGATTGCAATAGGGGCGAACCCGCAGGGCTCTGCATGGCTTGCGGCCTATAGACGGAGATTCTATGTACCGTATGACTGGGGCACCCGCCGCGCTCGCGCCGCTGAATGGAAGCAGTGCTCCCTCAGTCCAGTCGCTGCACTCTGGGCCCGCATCTGATGTGCCGGGGCCACGCGGACGCGACGGATCTCGACGCTGCTCACCTGCGGGTTCGCAGCCTTTATCCGGGCCTGGATCACTGGCCAAGTCTTGGCCGCTCGCCAACCCTGGAACGGCAGAAACACACATACCGCGCGGTGCGCGTGTTCGGACGGAGGCTCGTTCATCTTGAGGAGCGCTTGCTGCACCTGTTACGGGCCCTACAGGCCCTCATACCAAGTTTTGACCGGACGCCCTGTCACATATAACGAGGTCTGTCAAGCGGGATCTGGAATGAAAAAGGATGCCTGACCTTATATCATCGGCAACTTATCATTTCTCTTCTTTGACATCTAAAACGCGTACGGTTTACCACGGCCTAATCTTGATGTCAACAAGACATCCCGTACAGAATCCCTGCTCGATCAGTACACTCTCTAAGGCTTAAGGAGACGTCCTTGGTCAAACACTTTTTTTTGGAGGCCATCATGAACTACGACAGCATTCTTCTGAACAAGATCAGCGCCCTCTTCCCCTCCTCGACCGTCCTTCTCTTCGAAGAAGAGGAAGTCGTCGAAGAAACCGCAGAGGCAACTGCCGAAGCCACGACCGAGCAGGCTGAGTAATTGATAATGATGCGCGACTGAAACTTCTGTTGCGCATCATTACAACAGGCCTAATAGAATAGTTCACTATTCTATTAGGCCATTTTGTTATCCAAAATAGAGAATGGGGCATAGCATGAATGCATTTGAGACCTACCTCGTCAATCTAACGAAAACAACCCCCGCACCCTTATTTGTGCGTCTCAGCGAGTACAATTTCTTGCGTCAGAACTTTGACGATCCAGGCTACCGGTTCAGTCAAGTGTTTGAGCCACAGGTGCTGCAGGAACTGGCCATGCTCAACCCCCTAGATATTGATCAACTTGAACAATTGAACTATGGGGTGCATGACCATTACCAATCCGTGCCCTGGATGCTGCGTCACCTGCAGCATGTCACCAACCCACAGAAGATCAATCTGGCCAACTTTTTGATCTCTGTGTGTCGATATGCACTGGCCAGGAGGGTGTTCGCGACAATCGAGACCCGACAGTTGCCCGCGCGGTTTCTGCGGGATTACCACCTGCTGGGCTTTTTGCTGACCAACCGCACGGGTCAGCAGTCGCAATCCAGTGAAGACCATCTGAGCGCCATCTTGTCCATGGTCAAGGCTGGGCAGCTTCAGCCTGCCGAAGTTGCGCACATTGCTGCTCAGGCCATCGTCTGGAACGTCAAGGACGGCTCGGTCTCGACCAGCACTGCAGACACCTTCATATCGTTGGCCGCCCAGGTCATGGAGCGAACCCGCGATCTCAACGTCAAAGCAGACTGGTACCGGGCCTACGCGATGGTCCCGGCGTACCGCACTGGAGACAGCAAAGCGACCACTCACATGATGGACCTCGCCGAGGCAGCGGCCCGCGAAGCTCACGAGCGTGATCCTGCAACAGTCAACTCACTGAAAACCGTATACGAGTCGCGCGTGAAAGAGTATTTGCATGTCAGCCGTGACTACGCCCTCGCTGAACAGTACGGCGCACGTCTGATTCAATTGGATCCAGTGTGGTCGCTGTCATACGGGGAGATGGCTGAAGTCTTTGAAGCGCAAGGCAATTTCCAGGCCGCCTTAACCTATCTGGAGAAAGCTGTCGAACTGGGCGCGCCCTACACGCAATACCACCGGTACAACAAAGGCAGGATGCTGGTCAAGCTCGAACGATATGAGGAAGCGCTCCGCGACATGCGGACCATTTCGCAGGCTGACCCGACGTGCCTGTCCGCTGTTGCCGTTGGCCTAAAGCTTTCGAACCATTTGCAAGACCAAGACCACCGGGCGCACTTCCAACAGGCGTGGACGCAACTGGAAATGGACAATCACCTGACTACACACCACCACAACTTTATGGCTTCGGAGGCGCTCGCATGAACAAAGTCACACATATGGATCACGTTCAAATGATGGTCGGTAATCTCGAAGACGCGGTCGCCTTCTACCAGAAGCACTTTGACTTTCAAATCAGACAGATGGGCAACAGGATGGGCGACCGCTGGACCATCTTGAAAGCCGGTGATTCGCCAGTATGTCTCGCGCTGGTCGAGGACACCGAAGGCGTCAAAGAAAAAGTGTCCGGCGCTCGGCTTTTCCACTATGGGCTTGTGGTGGATGATTTCGAAGGAACATACTGGAATCTTCACCAAGAAGGGGTCAGGCTGGATCCGCCCAATGGTTACATTGAGTATGAAGGCTCAAGGTCATTCTATTTCTTCGATCTGAATGGCCATAAGGTCGAAGTGTCCGAACACGTGTGCGGCGGACTTTAAACCACTGAGTTCTTCATGACGCAAACTTCCAACACACCCGACGTGTTCTCCCGTAGAAAATACTACCGGTTCTCCGCTAATCTGCTTGCCAGTGATCTCTCCGTTTTTTCGTTCGGCCTGATTGATTTCTTCTTCCTGTTGCAGGTATCAACCCTGGCTGCCGGGATGGTGGGCTACGCGGATACCGTGGTGAATGTCACGGCCAGTCTTCTCACCGGCCACCTGGTGTTGTACATCAACCGCCTGGGCCACGGCACCATCGAGCGCGGCACGTTTTTCACGACAGCCGTTTACACGGCCCTGATGTGCACGCTAGGCGTTGCTGTCTATCTACTCGCACTCCGGCCACTTTTTTCAACGTTTCTCAATGCCCAGCAATACGACGTTCTGACAAACAATCTGGACATCACGATCT
Organism: Deinococcus arcticus; assembly: GCF_003028415.1. Taxonomy (NCBI): domain Bacteria; kingdom Thermotogati; phylum Deinococcota; class Deinococci; order Deinococcales; family Deinococcaceae; genus Deinococcus; species Deinococcus arcticus. The sequence goes on along the minus strand of NZ_PYSV01000026.1, from coordinate 7,078 downwards.
TTGGCTTGTTTCTGATCCTGATTACCCGTCAATTTGACATGCTGGTGCGTATCCGCATTAGCAGCAGTGTGGCCCTGCCCTTGTTGATCGGTTGCTTGGGCTTGAATTCGCTGCTCAACTATGTTGGTCTGAAGCATGTAGCCGTGACCAGTCCGGAAGCCACGGTCGCCCTGGCCACGCTGATCAGCCGGGCGGTCTATCTGGCCCTCCTGGCGGGGGTCTGCGTGAAGCATTGGGACAAGGTGCAAGACGCGTTTGGGGTGCATCTCCTGCGGCCCTTGATGAAGATTTACACCACGGGGGCGTGGAACATTGGTATCCGCAACGCGCTGGACTGGGGGTCGTCCGTCGTGGCTGGTTCCCTGATGGCGGCGTTGGGGGGGCCAGCCATCATCGCGTATCAGGTGTACGTCAAACTCATGACGTTGACCTACCGCGTGCCCCAGGCGCTGGTTTCCGCCAGTCATGTGTTCTACACCCGCGAAGTGGACGATGATGCGGAGCAGATTGACCGGTCACTTGCCCTGCGACTCTTCAAATTGTTGTCCCTGCCTTCAATTGCGGTTGCGGCGACCCTCTTCTTTTTTGCGCCGTTCATCCTGGGCTTAATGGGCATTCCCAAAGGGCATGAATCGCATGGGCTTGCCGTCTTCTTCGTCAGGATTGAAGTGTGCCTGATCTTGTTTTATCTCATTGAACAGTTTGTCAGCGTTATTATGGTGTCGACTTACAATACAGCTTTGATCCGAAATGCTTCTATCGTGGTGTCTATCACCGGCGCGATCATGATGGCGGTTGCGGGCCTAATATACAAATCGCCGGTCGGAATTGTGATTGCCGAAAACCTGGCGCTGGTGATGGCGGGCACGATCTACTTCTTCGCGTTCCGGAAGATGACCGCCTCAGCGGTGCTCAACCTGGACCCGGCCGGCACTAAGGCCATCTGACGTGAGATATAAGAACGAGCACCTGACGCCCGGTGTGGTGGCCGACGTGGATATGGAAGCTGGCCCCATCCTCACCAGGGTCTGCGCCGTCACGTCTGGGCCACACCGCAGTCCCGTTCCCGTATGGAGTCCTGTCGTGGCCCGAGACCAGGAGCGGTGGATTTTTGACTATGCCGGGCAGGTGAGCCGGTCTGATGAGCAGCTGAGCAGCGTGGAGCGGCGCAACCAGTTAAAAGGTTCGGTGTACGCCCCGGCGCAGCTCTTGGGTGCAGATCTGCTGGTGGGCACCACCAATGGATACCTCTACCGGCTGGACCACACCGGCCAGACGAAAGCTTTCGTGCGCCTGGCCACCCCTGTGTACGCCACACCCGTGGTGCATCGAGATTTCCTCTATGTATCCGCCTACGATAACCGGCTCTACAGGGTGGACCCCGCCACCTTGCAGGTGGTGACAGAACGCCGAACCTGCACGCAGGTGGGGGGCCGAGGCGCGAAGTACGACCGGGCCAATCCATACGCCAACTTGCTGGTGGCCGACGACCATGACCTGATTTTGCTGTGCTCGTACAACCGCGTGAGTGCGCTTGACCTAGCCTTGGAGGAACGCGCAGCCTTTGACCTGCCGCACGACATTGTGGCCACGCCGGTGTATGACCATCAACATCAGTGTGTGTGGATCGCTGACACAGGCGGGCATGTGGTGGCCCTGGACATCGTCACGTTCAAGCCGCGTGCACGCTACCGGGTGTTTGGCAGCACCACGGCGTCACTGGCCATCTCGGCAACAGGCATTGTGGTGACCACAGAATTGGGCAGGATCTACGCATTTGCGCGCGATGGCAGTGGCCGGCAGTGGGACTGTGCGGTCAATGTGCGCTTCGGGTACACCGCGCCGCTGCTGATCAACCACTGTTTCATGGTCACCCATCAAGCCGGAAAGATTCTGTGCCTTGACGCCTTTACCGGTGAATTCCTGTGGGAAACAGAGCAGGAGTCAGAAGTGAAGTCCCTTCCAACAGCGATTCACGGCTCTCCAGTCATGACATCTGGAGGTCATCTGTTGGTGACCTCAAATGACGGAGCGGTCTTCGGATTCACATTTCAAGCGAGGTCAGAATGAACGGTTCACAGTTTCTCAAAGCCTACGAAAACGAATTCAACGTCAAGGTGCGCACGCCCGCACAAGACAATGCGGAGCAGATCATCAACTCCATCCTGTACAATCTGTTTCGCAAGAATCCTGACGGAATGGCGAAAACGCGCACCTTCACAGAGATTCAACGTCGGTTGTCGGAACAACGTGTCCTCGAGCCAACGCACATCACCGATGATCAGCTCTTAAAACAAATCGGGGCATTTGCAGAGCAGGTCACTCAGCATCTGGTGGCGCACCTTGAGGACTACCAGACCTACGAAGCCTATTCGCCCCCTGTCGAGCTCCTGGCCGAATGCAACGTTGATATTGGCTGGCTGGAGCGAGCCGTGGGACAAGTGTGCCAGCGACCCGTGGCGTTCAGTGGCGACTACTCCCTGCTGCGCTATGAAGGGGAGGGCAAAGGCCGTTACCCGCACGTGGACCGAGACGTGTATCACATCAACTTGCTGTTCCTGATCTCACGTGAACACCGTGAGGGCCACACGCCGCATGACTTTTACTACTACGACGATGCGGGTGAGCGGCATGAAGAGCGCTTGACGCCAGGGCACGCCATTCTCTTTGATGGCGCCAACACAGTTCACGGCCGGTGGTTGTCGGATTACTCTGCCCGGACGTTGGCGCTCAGCTTCGGGTTTCGTCCCATATGACCTTTGATCAAGCAGCGATTCTGTCCACCTTTCGCACCGCTGCCCAGGCACTCAAAGGCCCCGACCCAACCGACCATGCCCTGCAGATTGTTCGTGGAAATCGCGCCCGGACCCTTCTGCTCATTCTGCACCACTGCGGGTATGCACCGCTGGCACCTTCACAGGTTGAGGAGATTGACGAGTTTGCCGCCCTGGCAGAGCAGCGCGCGAGGGCTCTTGGGCCTATAGCCACGGAAGACCACACCAACACCTTGGCCCGGGTCATCTGTGATGAATTCATCGATGATGAAAACGGCAAACAAGACACCCTGCGCCGCATTTACTCAGAAGTGGACCAGTACAGTCAGGCATACCGGCGATTCATGGCGACCCCAATTGCGTATGAGGGTCAAACCTACAAGTATCAGGCGCTGGCAGCGTTGCTGAAGGATACGTCCTCCCCAGCCACACGCGCCGCCATCTGCCAGCGCCAACAGGCAGCAGTCGAGGCCTCTGGTCTTCCCGAGCACGCGCAGGCCATTCTCACCCTGCGCCGACAACTCGCCGCTGCCGCCCATCACATGCACTTCTTTGGCTATCAAAATCCTGAGGTGCCGGTTGCGTTCGTGGAGCAGCTTGCACGCCTTAGCCTGGACACCGCAGATCATCAGCTCGGCGGCCTCTTGGAGAAGCATGGGCAAACGGCGCCGCCCACGCCCGGCGCCCTGCCTCAGGTGATCCAGGCTATTTCCATCCCGCCGGCGCATCTCCGCGCCCTCCATCTGCCCGTCCATCACGTCCTGGCACGCCTCGCACATCACCTTGAAGGGCACGGCATCACCATCACCCTCCCAGCGCCGGGGCAGCCTGGCGCGCCACAAGAGATCCATGTGGCCCTCAACCATACGCCCATTGGCCGGATCATCCTTGATTGCGCTGGCCCAGCCACCGCGCGGTATAAGAACGCCACTTTCGCGGTGCATGGGACGGACACGGAGCCGCCCTGCTCGTTTGTGGTGGTGAATACGGGCAATACCAGTGGTGAACGCTTCCAGCGCCTGGAGCGCGTCATGAGTTTCTGCCACGAATTTGGACATGCCCTCCAGAACCTGCTGCTGTTTCAGCAAGAAGGGCTCAGCGTCGAGGCTTTGAATGAATCCGAGCGGGAATACACCAGTCAATATCTGGAGAAACTGGCGCTCACGCCCCACTTCTATGAGGGCCTCGCGGACGCACGAGCAGTGGAGCAGCACCTGCACAACCTGAAGGTCAGCCTCCTCTTCAAGCTGGCTCGCCGAGGTCACGCGGCCCTGCTTGACCTATACAACCACGTTCTGCATGACGCCGAGCGCAGCAGTGAAGCGACAAGGCAATTCACTGCTTCCTTCCGGACGGCAGGCTTCATCGACCACCGACTAGCCAACCTGCAGCTCAACCACAGCTTCGCCACGAGTTACGCGGCCCGGTACTTTACCTACCTGTGGTCTGACCTGCTGGCCTGCGAGGCCTGGTACGATCAACGGCCCCTGACCCACGTGATCCGGTCACACGCCACATCTGCGGATGACCTCATCAAGAGACAAAGCACGCTGAGCGCCACATACGCGGTGCATCCACCCCGCCACCTGGACATGCTGCATGCCTGACCCACCGAGCGTCGTGCTGGCCAGCTTGCAGACCTCAGGAAACACCACGGCGCTCTATCAGACGGCAGGGTTTCAGCAGCGCTTCAACCTCACGCCCGACGTGCCGCCCATCCTGCTCAGGTCGAGCGTGATCCACCCATACCGGTACGACCAACAATACCCGTCAGACGATCAGTTTCTGGATTTACTCTGCCAAGTCCTGACGCGGAATGAAATTCTGTTCCTGACCCCCGTGTACTTTGGGAACCACTCATCCCTGCTGCAGCTGTTTCTGGAACGCTGCTGTGACCTTGATGAAGCACCGCAGGCGCACCTGCGCGCTGTCCTGGCCACCAAATCCATTGCCCTGGTCACGCACGCCCATACAGGGCTCAGCGGGGAGCGCGCGCTTCGCAAACCCACTGAAGCGTTCTGCGCTTACTTTGGCATTCAACACTTGTCATGGACGCATTACGTCCTCAACCGACAAGGATGGACGGTCGACCACGATGAACGATGTGTTTAAAGTTGACGACGTGCAGGTGCTGTTCAAGACATGGTGCAGTGTCGGATACCTTGAGGAAATCGGCGCGCATTGCACCGGCACGATGCATGCCCATCAGCAAACGGATCAGTTCTTCTTTGTTGCTGAGGGCCATGTGGCCGTCACCATCAACGGCACATGCACCAGCCTCTGTTCAGGTCAAGGCATCCTCATTCCTGCGGGTGCGCCTCACAAACTGGACAACCTCGCCGACACCCCTTCCACCCTGCTGTGTGTCAACACCAAAGCCGCCCGGATCTCTACGACAGGTACGGATGAAAAGCAGCCTCCCGGCTCCGTGACTGCAAGGACGTCTTGAATGCCCAGCCCCTTGCCCGCAACAAGCCCACCCATCTCCGCACACCAACGCCCTGTTCGGCTTGGCATTATCGGCGTGAGCCCATGGGTGCAGTTCATGTACCTCTGGACGCTGAAAAAGGAGCCCGAGGCCGTCATTGTTGCGCTCTGCGCCACCACCCCATCAAAGGCTGAGCCACTGGCACGAAAAATAGGCGCCACCCACATCTTTACGGATTACCGAACCATGTATGAGAGTGGCCTGATTGATGCCGTCATCATCGCCGCCCCTGACGATTGTCATTACCAGATGGCTCTGGATGCGATTGAACGCGGCCTGCACGTGCTGTGTGAGAAACCCCTGGCACTCACGGCCTTGCAAGCGCAGACCCTGCATGAACATGCGGTTCGCCACAACATTGTTCACATGGTGATGTTCACCTACAGGTGGCTTGAACCGTACAGGTACATCTACGACGTCGTTCAATCTGGCGTGCTCGGAGACATCAAGCAATTTGACATGACCTATCAAGTGGCCGACCAGCTGGCGCGCGAGTACGACTGGTATCTGGACGCGCACAGGTCATTGGGCGCTGTGGGTGGTCTTGCACTCCACATGATTGATCTGGCGCTGTGGATCGTTGGCAGGATTCAGGAGGTGAGTGCCCATCTCACCAACCATATGGCCTGGGATGAACTGGGCGCGCACCTGCCACACCCCGCACCAGATTCAGGGGTGGCGTGGATGACCTTCGTGGACGGCGGCATCGGAACCCTCCGGTTCTCGAACGTCGCCCATCTTGGCGCTTGGGAAGTGCGGCAAATACTGCGTTTGGAAGGCACACTCGGCCACCTGGTGTGTGACCTGCGCCTGGGCGATCGAGACCATGCGACAGTGGACACCGTCGTGCAAGGCGAGGGCGCTCCTCGCCACACGACCATTGATTTCACGGCCAGTGAGCACCTACAACACGGCAACATCATGTCCATTTTCGCTCAGCCTCTGACCGGTGCCCGGGCGTTCGTCGCTCAAATTCAAGGTCACACAGTCTGCATGCCAGACTTCTGGGATGGGGTGCAGGCCCAGCTGGTCGTTGACGCCATTCAAGAAGCCCACCGGTCTCGCGCACAGACCGCCATTGTGCCGGTGTCACGTCCTGAGAGAGAAGAGAAATAAATCACGCGTGCCTGTCAACCTACCGGGCCTCGGGTTCAGGGCAGGTCTCTGTCCTGATTTGAGCAGCCGACTGTCTCCTGTATCGAACCTCTCCAGCCAGGCCTTCACCAAACCACTGGCCATTTTACCGGCCTGCTCCTGAGTGACAAAGCTTAGGGTTTCTGCCTTGCAGAGCACCCCAAAACCGCGCTGAGGCAGGGGCCCAGCCCATCGTGGGGCTGCGCTATATCCGGTGGGGACACACCCTCAGGTGACCCTTCCGCACAGGTGCCCACCCCCTCGGATCGATATGCCTACCTAACTCTCGGCCACGGAATCGCTGAACTTGATGCACGAGATGCGGACAGACGTCCAGGTGACGCATCTCCCACGTTCCAGCAGTTCTTCGATGTTTCTGGTGCGGAGGGTAAATCTGTGGTGCGGCCAGAGGGGATCCCCGTTCCAGAAAGGGCAAACCAGTCGCTGAGGAGCTTCTGCCCTTCAGCTCCGTGTTACCCTACCTCAACACTTTCCCACAACTCGTATGACGGCGACACGTCCCTGCCGTCCACCAGCACGCAGCTCTCGTTCAATGGTTCTGGCAACTTAACGCTGATAGGCTGCCGAGCTGTGACTGACCGGAAGCCCTATCGACATCGATTCCCGCTGAGTGTCATTGGGTATGCCCTGCGGCTCTACCACCGCTTCCCCCTCAGCCAGC